>JBDSKT010000065.1:0-6063 GCA_039916765.1 Sphingomonas sp. | reverse complement strand
TGGGGGGCGTCTATGCGGTCGATCGCACCACCGGCCATGTCGGCCTGTTCACGGCGCGCGCGACGATCCTCGCGACGGGCGGGGCGGGGCGGACCTACCTGTTTTCCACCGCGCCGCGCGGCGCGACCGGTGACGGCATCGCCATGGCGTGGCGCGCCGGGTGCCGCGTGTCGAACATGGAATTCATGCAGTTCCACCCGACCTGCCTGTACAATCTGGAGGTCAAGAACTTCCTCATCACCGAGGCGGTTCGGGGCGAGGGCGGGCGGCTGATCAACCCGGGCACGAGCCGGCGCTTCATGCCGGATTACGACGACCGCGCCGAGCTCGCGCCGCGCGACATCGTCGCCCGCGCAATCGACGCCGAGATCAAGCGCGACGGGCTCGATTACGTCCATCTCGACATCAGCCACATGCCGGCGGATTTCGTGAGGGAGCATTTCCCCAACATCCACGAAAAGCTGCTGGGCCTCGGCATCGATATGACGCGCGAACCGATCCCGGTCGTGCCGGCGCAGCATTATACCTGTGGCGGGATCGTGATCGATCTCGACGGGCGAACCGATCTGCCCGGACTGTACGCGGCGGGCGAGTGCACCCAGTCGGGATTGCACGGCGCCAACCGTCTGGCGTCGAACTCGCTGCTCGAATGCTTCGTGTTCGGGGAAAGTGCTGCCCGGCACATCGCGGCGCACTGGGACGATCTGCCCGCCGTCCCGCCGATCCGCGCGTGGGACGAAAGCCGGGTGACTGATTCGGACGAGGAAGTCGTCATCAAGCAGAACTGGACCGAGATTCGCCGCTTCATGTGGAATTACGTCGGCATCGTGCGCACCACCAAGCGGCTGGAGCGCGCGATGCACCGGATCCGCACGCTGAACGAAGAGGTCGCCGACTATTACGGCCATTTCCGCGTCACGCCTGATCTGGTCGAGCTGCGCAACCTGCTGCAGACCGCGGAATTGATCGTCCGCTCGGCGCTCCACCGACACGAGAGCCGGGGCCTGCATTATACGCTCGATTATCCGGAAACGCGGGCCGAGGCGGTGGACACGGTGCTGGTGCCGTGATCGTCACAACCGCGTGGTCGGAGCGCTACGAGAAAAAGGGGAGTGGATTCAGGCGTATCCCGGCACGTCCTGTCTCGCGTCAGGCGCCGTTCATCGCAGTCCCGGCAATAGGCTATTTCTCAAGGAGATTCTGCCTCTAATGTGCCCGTTGAGGGGATGCGAGGGGGCATTCATCGGTGATGCAGTCTATTCTGGCGTTCAATTTTTCCCGGCCGGCGACGGCGCTCTTGATGTCGGGCGCATTGTGCGCCTGCGGCCACGACACGCGCGTGCACGTCGCGACGGCGCCGCCACCGCCGCCCGCCTATAGCCTCGTCGTCGCCGTCCCGCCGCCCGAGCCCGCGCTCCTCGTCAAGGCGCCGAGCGCGCTTGCCGCCAACGTCCAGATGCTCGGCAGGAATTTCACCGGCAAGGTGGGGATCGCGGTGCGGAGCATCGACGACGGCTGGACCGTGCAGTCCAACGGCGATGTGCGCCTGCCGCAACAAAGCGTGTCGAAGCTGTGGGTGGCGATGACCGTGCTCGACATGCGCGACGCCGGACGCTTGCGGCTGGACGATCCGATCGTGCTGACGAGTGCCGACCTGACGCTGTTCCACCAGCCGATCGCCGTGCTGATCAAGGGCGACGGCTATCACACGACGATCGGCGAGTTGCTCCGCCGTGCGCTGACGATGAGCGACAACACCTGCAACGACCGGCTGCTTCGCTATGTCGGTGGTCCTGGCGCGGTGCGCGATTTCATCCTGCGCAAGGGGTTGGGCAACATCCGCTTCGGCCCCGGCGAGAAGTTGCTCCAGAGCGGGACCGCCGGACTTTCCTGGCGACCCGAATTTGCGACGAGCGGCGCGTTCGAGCGCGCGCGGTCGCAGCTGCCGGCGGTGATCCGCACCGCCGCCTTCCAGAGCTATGTGGCCGACCCGCCCGACGGCGCGGCGCCGGCCGCGATCGCCGGCGCGCTCGCCAAGCTCAAGAAGGGCGAATTGCTCTCGGCCGAGTCCACGCAATATCTCATCGGTACGATGGAAATGTCGAAGACCGGCAAACAGCGCATGCGCGGCGCGGTGCCGCCGGGCTGGACGTTCGGCCACAAGACCGGCACCGGGCAGGATTATGGCGGGCGCACTGCCGGCTATAACGATGTCGGCCTGCTGATCGCGCCCGACGGCCATTCCTATTCGATCGCGGTGATGATCGGCGATACGCCGCTGCCGATCCGGGCACGCCAGGCGTTGATGCAATCGGTGGTCGAAAACGTGGTGGCGAACGACCAGTCGGCGATGGGATCGGCGAACTAGCCGCCCGTCGTCGTGGGCCGGCGGATGGTCAGTCGAACCCGTCCTCGAGGAATTTCGCCGCGACCGCGCAGTGCATGGCGATGCCGCGCGCCATCATGCTCTCGTCGATCGTCATCTTGGTGTTGTGCAGCGGCGGGTTGGTGCGAGGGTCGGACCCTTCCGACGCGACGCCGATGAACGCCATGGCGCCCGGAATATCACGCAGCACATAGGCGAAATCTTCCGCGCCCATCATCGGCGCCGGCATCACCTGCCAACCCTGCTCGCCGCCGAGCGCGATCGCCTGTTGGCGCATCATCGCGGTGGCGCGCGGATCGTTCATCGTCACGGGGTAACCGCTTTCGAGGCGCGCCTCACCGACCATGCCGTGCGCGGCGGCGATATTCTCGACGATGCGCGTGAAGGCTTCGCGCATCATCGCGCGGGTCTGTTCCGACAGGGTACGCAGCGTGCCCGTCATCTCGACCTTGTCGGGAACGATGTTGTGCGCGCTGCCGGCGTTGATCTGAGTGATGCTGAGCACCGCGGGATCGCTGACCGGAACGTGGCGGGCGAGGAACGTCTGCAACGCGGTGACGATCTCGCATGCAACCGGGATCGGATCGAGCGTGTCGTGCGGCATCGCCGCGTGCCCGCCGCGGCCGGTGATCGTCGCGAACAGCGTATCGGTGGACGCGAGCAGCGCGCCGGGGCGGCTGACGAACGTGCCGCGCGGCGCGTTGGGCGAAATGTGAAGCGCGAACGCGGCCTCGGGCCTGGCAATGTCGAGCAGTCCGTCGTCGATCATGTGGCGGGCGCCGTGATAGCCCTCTTCGCCGGGCTGGAACATGAAGACGACGGTGCCGGGTAGGCTGTCCTTGCGGGCGCAGAGCGCGCGCGCCGCGCCGGCCAGCATCGCCGAATGCGCATCGTGTCCGCAGGCGTGCATCGCGCCCGGAACCGCCGATGCGAAGTCGAGCCCGGTCTCCTCGAGCATGGGCAGCGCGTCCATGTCGCCGCGCAACAGCACCGTACGGCCATTATCGCGGCCGCCGCGCAGAATGGCGACGAAGCCGCTAGTCGATGCGGATTCGTGGATTTCGAGCGGCAGATCGGCGATCGCCGCGCGCAGCTTTGCCGTAGTGCGGTCGCAGTGCAGCCCGATCTCGGGATCGGCATGGATTGCGCGGCGCAGTTCGACCACATCGTCGAGTTCGGCGTCGGCCGCGGCGCTCCAGTCGGTCATGCCTTCCATGCGATTTCTCCTTGGAGCGACGAACGCTTCAACCGATCAAAAGCCCCGCTAGCGCTGCCGACATCAGATTGGCAAGGCTGCCCGCGGCGAGCGCCCGAAGCCCAAGCTTCGCGATCATCGGGCGCTGGTTGGGCGCGAGGCTGCCGGTCGATGCCATCTGGATCGCGATCGACGAGAAATTGGCGAACCCGCACAGCGCGAACGTCACCACCGCGCGTGTGTGGGGCGATAAGGTCTTCATTGCGCCCAGGTCGATGAACGCGACGAATTCGTTGAGCACCACCTTGGTGCCGAGCAATCCGCCCGCCGCCGGCGCCTCGCTCCACGGCACGTTCAGAAGGTACATGACCGGCGACAGGATCGTGCCGATGATCAGCTGGAAGCTCAGTTCGGGATGACCGAACCAGCCGCCGGCGATGCCGAGCAGACCATTGGCCAGCGCCACCAGCGCGACGAACGCCAGCACCATTGCGCCGACGGCGACCGCGATCTTGACGCCAGTCTGCGCGCCGGTCGCGGCGGCCATGATGATGTTGGCCGAGCGTTCTTCCTCGACCGTTTCCTCGGCGGCGCGGATTGCCGCATCCTCGCCGGCGAGGATGTCGCCGGTTGTCTCGAGCGGCAGTTCGCCGGCGATTGGCGCCACCGGATCGGGCATGATGATCTTAGCCATCAACAACCCGCCGGGCGCGGCCATGAACGACGCCGCGAGCAGATATGGCAGCGATGCGGGACCGAGGAAGGTCGCGTAAGCGGCGAGGATCGTCCCCGCGACGCCCGCCATGCCGACGGTCATCACGGCGAACAACTGGGACGGCGTGAGCGCCGCAAGGTAGGGCCTGATGACCAGCGGTGACTCGCTCTGTCCGACGAATATGTTCGCGGCCGCGCACAGCGATTCGACCTTCGATACGCCAATGACGAGTTCGATCGCGCCGCCGACCCAGCGGATGACGAACTGCATGATCCGCAAGTGGTAGAGGATTGCGACCAGGGCGGCGAAGAAGATGACGACCGGCAGCGCCGAGATCGCGAAGGCGTTGCCGAAATTGGGATCGGTGGCGAGCGCGCCGAACAGGAACTTGGTTCCTTCCCGGGCATAGCCGAGCAGCGCGGAGACGCCTTCGGAAAGGCCACCAATCGCTGCCTTGCCCGCGGGAACGTATAGTACCAGTACCGCGATGGCGACCTGCAACGCGAATGCCGCACCGACCACCCGCAACCGGATCGCGCGCCGGTTGGTCGACAGGAGCAGCGCGATGCCGAGGATGACGGCGATCCCCGCGATACCGATGAGAAATCGATCCATATGGCTTCCGCGTCCCGTTCGTCCAACACGCGGCCCCCCGCGCTTTGCCGGCACCATACAGAGCGGAACGCCGCTGGCCAGCCCCCGGCATCCGCGCGGCCATGCCGATGCCGGGGCGACCGATCACCGCCGCGTCGCGCCGACTGCCTGGATGAAGCGCCACACGTTGGCGGAGAAGGGTGGTTTCTGCTCGCCCTTCCAGCTGTCGATATCCTGGTACATGGCGCCGACGTCCCGCATCATCGCCGGCGTCGCCACCGCCTTGAACGGAGCAATCAACGCCTGCCATTCGTCGTACAGCGCGCCGGCGGCGGACGACGCGGCGTCGAGCGGCAATGCCGCTTCGATCCGGGCGCTCAGGTCGGCCCATTTGGCGGCATAGTCCGCCTGGTCGAAATCCGCGCACATCTTCGGCGCGGCGGCGGCGAAATCGGCCCTAGCGTCGTCACTTAGGTAACGATCGCCGACCACTTTCCAGTTTCCATCTTTCATCACATTTCCTTTTTCGATAAGCGAACACAAGGTCGCGACGTCGATCGGCTCGCCGCGATCGATGCGGGACTGGATAGTGAGCAGCAACGAGCGGGCGCCGGCGATCTCCACGGCGCGCTCGTCGATCGCCTCGATCTGCGCCGCGACCAGCCGGGCGAGATCGATCCGCCGGTCGCCGAGCATCCCGGCAATCTGCGCCAAGCTGAATCCGGCGCGTTTGAGCGCGACCGCCGCGTTGAGCCTCGCCAGTTCGGCTCGCCCGTAGATGCGCCGCCCGCCATCGGTGCGGAGCGGCTGTACCAGCCCGCGCCCCTCGTAAAAGCGTAGCGCACGCATCGTCAGGCCGGTGCGTCTGGCGACCTCGCCGATGTCCATCACGTCTTCCATGCTTCGCGGTCTAGCCGATGACGTTACGTCAGGAGCAAGCGGGTTTTGATCTTGGCGCAAATCCGGTTAGCAACGGCGCCATGAACCACGCCCCGCCCGCGATTCCGCGCTCGCTCTTCGCTTTCTCAATTTTTTACGGCGGGATGGTCTGCATCGCCGGCGTGCTCGGCAACAAGCAAGTCGCGCTTGGACCCCTCTCGGCGCTGGGCCCGATACTCGGGCTCGGGCCGCTCGCGATCGAGGCCGGAATCTTTGCTTTTCTGCTACTGGTTG
>JBDSKT010000064.1:0-8018 GCA_039916765.1 Sphingomonas sp. | reverse complement strand
TGGCCGCCGAGATCGAAGAAATCGTCGTGGCGCGACACGTCCTCGACCTTGAGCACCGCGCGCCAGATCACCGCCAGTCGCTCCTCGTCCGGGGTGGCCGGCGGATCGGTGTTGCGGGCCGACGACGTGCCGGGTTCGAGGAGCGCGGCGCGATCGACCTTGCCGTTGGGGGTCAACGGCAATGCGTCGAGCGAAACGAAGCGTGACGGAATCATGTATTCCGGCAATGACTTAGCAAGCTTTTCACGCCAGCCGGCGGCATCGCCGGGACCGACGATATAGCCGGCGAGCGCGCGTTCGCCGCTCGCATCGGGCCATGCCTTGACCGCCGCGCCGGCCACGCCTGGCAGCTTGGCAAGCGCCCCTTCGACCTCCTCGATTGCGACGCGGAAGCCGCGAATCTTCTCTTCATTGTCGGTCCGGCCGAGGCATTCGAGCACGCCGTCGGACCGCCAGCGACCCAAATCACCGGTACGATAGAGGCGAACCCCATTATGTTCGTAGAAACGTTCGTGCGTAAGTTCGCGCCGACCGCGATAGCCTCGCGCGAGACCGCGGCCTCCGATCATCAGCTCGCCGACCGCTCCGATCGGCATGTCGTTGCCGTCGCCATCGAGCACGCGGACCTGCGTGTTGGCGATCGGGCGGCCGATCGGGATCGGACCCTCAGCCTCGATCCGCGTCACGGTCGACCAGATCGTGGTTTCGGTCGGGCCGTACATGTTCCACAATTCGCCGACACGCGGCAGCAACTGGTCGGCGACGGCGCGCGGCAGCTTTTCGCCACCGCACAAGATGCGCAAGCCGGGCAGGCCGCGCCAGCCGCTCTCGATCAGCCCACGCCATGTTGCGGGGGTCGCCTGCATCACGTCGGGGCTGGTACGCTCGATCAGTTCGATCAGCGCGGCCATATCACTCGCAGCATCGCGCGATGCGATGATGACCTTGCCGCCCGAAACGAGCGGAAGCCACAGTTCGAGCTCGGCGATGTCGAACGACAGGGTGGTCACCGCGAGCAGGCTCTCGCCCTCGGCGAAGCCCGGTGCCTGTTGCATCGCCATCAGCAAGTTGACCAGCGCGGCGTGCGGGATCTCGACGCCCTTGGGCTTGCCGGTCGAGCCCGAGGTGTAGAGAACGTAAGCGAGACTTTCGCCGTCCACCGCCGGGGCGTCGAACGGCGCGTCGGGCCAGTCACGGTCGATCGTGAGCAACGGGGCGGCGCATTCGGGCAGCGCATCGCGCGTCTCTGGTTCGACCAGCACGATGGCGGGCTTGGCGTCCTCGGCGATCAACGCGAGGCGGCTCGGCGGAAAGGCGGGGTCAAGCGGCAGATACGCAGCGCCCGCTTTCGCCACCCCGAGCATCGCTGCGACCATCCAGGGCGAGCGGCCGAGCATCAGCCCGACCAGCGCGCCGGGTGTGACGCCTTCGGCGACCAGTCGCGCGGCAATGGTGTCCGAGCGGCGCGCGAGATCGGCATAGGACCAGCTTTCGCCGTCATGCTCGATCGCCACCGCATCGGGGCGACGTGCGGCTTGTCCCGCGAACCAGTCGACCACACTGGTGTGCGGCAGCGGCTGCGCGGTGTCGTTCCACGTCGCGACCAAGGTCGTCAGCTCGTCCGCGCCGAGCATCGGCAGGCGCGCGAGCGTCGTGTCGGGATCGGCGGCGACGCCCTCGAGCATGCGCGTCCAGTGGCCGATCATTCGGCGGATCGTCGCAACGTCGAAGCGCTCGGTCGAATAGAGGAAACGGCCCGCCATGCCCTCCGGGCGTTCGTCTAGCTCGAGGTACAGGTCGTATTTCGCCGCGCCGACCACGACATCCATCTGGGTCAGGTCCCAGCCGTCCGGGAAGGGCTCGACCGGCGGCTCGATCGAAAACAGCGTGTTGAACAACGGATGCGTGCCCGTGCCGCGCTTGATGTCGAGCGCGCGGACCAGCCGGTCGAACGGCACGTCGGTCGCGCCGAGCGCGGCGATCACGCCCGCCTTCACCTCAGCAAGATAGTCGCGGAACGAACGAGCGCCGACCGGGCGGCTGCGCAGCGCCATCGTATTGAGGAAATAGCCCATCAGCGGCTGAAGCTCGGGCCGCCGCCGCGTGTCGGTGACCCCGCCGACGATGATGTCGGTATCGCCAGTGTAACGAAACAGCATCGCCTTGTAAGCGGCGAGCAGCACCATGTAGAGCGTTGCGCCCTCACGCCGCGCGAGGTCCTTGAGCGCCTCGATCAGATGTTCCGAAAGCTCGAACACCTCCATCGACCCGGCATGCGTGGCAAGCGCGGGGCGGGGGCGATCGCCAGCGAGCTCGAGCCGCGGAAGCGGTTCGGCGAGGATGCCGCGCCACGTCTCGACCTGACGCGAAATTTCCTGCGCGTTAGCCTGATCGAGTTGCCATGCCGCGTAATCGGCATATTGCAGTGCGGGTTCGGCGAGCGGCGACGGTTCACCCTTCTCGAACGCCGCGACTAGCGTCGCGAGCTCGGGAACCAGCGTGCGATAGATCGAGACGCCGTCGAAGATGATGTGGTGCAGCGTGAGGTAGAGCCGGTGGTTCTCCTCGCCCAGCTTGACGACGCGGGCGCGGAACAGCGGCGCCTGATCGAACGGGATCGGCGCGCGGGCATCCTCGGTTGCGAGGCGAACGGCTTCGGCATCGCGATCGGCTTCGGGCAGATGGCTGATGTCTATCAGCGGTAGCGCGATCGGCCGTGCGGGTGCGATCTCCTGCACCAGTTCGCCGTCATTGTCGTGGAAGGCGGTGCGCCAGATGCCGTGGCGCCGGACGATCTCGCTCAGCGCGCGTTCGAGCGCTTGGTGGTCGTATTTGCCGCGCCGGTGAATCGTGATCGATTCGTTGTACAGCGGCATGTCCGGCGCGATCTGCGCGTGGAGCCACAGCTGACTCTGCTCGGCGGTGAGCGGAATGACGCGGGACGGGTCGCGGGGGCGGATCGGTTCGGGCACCGTGGCGGACGCGGCGGGGTTGGCCTCGCCGCTGAGCATGCGTTCGAGCAGCGCGCGCCGGGCGGCGGTGGCATCGATCTTGGTGTGGACAGTCATCCGAAACTCACGGGCAATGATTTGAGGCCGCGCAGACCCAGATTCTCGCGCCATTCGAGCTTGCCGCCCGCGATCGCGACGTTCGGCAGGCGATCGAGCAGGGTACGGAACGCGATCCGCCCCTCCATCCGCGCGAGCGGTGCGCCGAAACAGAAATGCGCCGCCCATCCGAAGGCGAGATGGCGGTTGTCGGTGCGCTCGAGGTTGAGCTCGTCGGGATCGGCGAAGCGGTCGGGGTCGCGGTTGCCCGCGGCCATTACCGCCATCACCGCGTCGCCCTTTTTGATCAGCTTGCCGCCGATCAGCGTGTCCTCGCGGCAGATACGGCCGGTGTGCTGGCTCGGACTTTCGAAGCGCAGCAATTCCTCGACGCCGGTCTCAATGATCTCGGGCCGGTCGCGTAGTTCGGCGAGCTTGTCGGGGCGGCCGAGCAGCGTGAGCAGCCCCGATCCGATCAGGTTGGTAGTGGTTTCCTGCCCGCCCACCATTGTCACGATGGCGTTTGCGATGACCTCTTCCTGCGACAGGCGTTCGCCGTCGACCTCGGCCTCGACCAGGCTCTTGAGCAGGCCGTCGGCGAGTGGGCGTTCCTCCTCGGCAATGGCGCGGCGGAAATAGTCCACCATCTCGGCGGTCGAGCGCAGCACTTGCGCGATGCGATCGATATTGTGCTGGAAGTTGCCCAGCATCTCGGCGAAATCGGCCGACCAGCGCTTGAGCTGCGCAGCATCTTCCTCGGGCACGCCTAGCAACGCGGCGAAAACGATCGAAGGGAAGGGCGCGGCGAAATCGCCGATCACGTCCATCCGGCCGCTCGCCACCACGTCATCGACGAGGCGGTTGGCGATCGCGTGGATGCGGCCTTCGAGCACCTCGACGCGGCGCGGGGTGAACGCGGTCGAGCAGAGCTTGCGCAAATGGGTGTGCTTGGGCGCGTCGAGGAACAGCATCTGCCGCATCATCACCTCGGCGATCGGCTCGATGCCATCGATGCCTAGCGCGCGAAGCTGATCGGGCGAGGGGGTGCGATCGGCCGAGAAGCTGTGCAGCACCTGGTGCACGTCGGCGTAGCGCGTGACGACCCAACAATGCAGGTACGGGTCCCAGTGGACCGGATCTTCCTCGCGCAGCCGGGCATAGAGCGGATAGGGGTCGGCGAGCACGGCCGGGTCCATCAGGCGATAGAGGCTAAGCGTCGGGTCGGAGGCGGGGAGGGTCGCCATGCGTTCAGCCCGCCATCCGTTGGATATCTTCGTCGCTGAGCGAATCGAGCGTCGCGATCACGATCTCCTCGATGATCGACGCGAGCCGGGCGACCGTGCGACCCTCGAACAGGTGAAACAGTGTGAGCTCGACGCCGAACGCGTCGCGCGCGCGGATCACGACCTGCGTGCCGAGGAGCGAATGGCCGCCGACGAGGAAGAAATCGTCGTCCACGCCGATGTCGCTGCGCCCGATCACGCCGCTGACGATCTCGAGCAGGCGGCGTTCGGTCGCCGTCTTGGGCGGGCGGCCTGCGGCGGATTCGGCCATCGCGTGCGTCCCGGGATCGGGCAGCGCGGCGGCGTCGATCTTGCCATTTGGCGTTAGCGGCAGCGTGTCGATAGCGACGAAACGCGAGGGGATCATATAATCGGGCAGTGCCTCGGCGAGCGGCGCGCGGAGCGCCACCACGGCGGGCACGGCACCCTCGGCTGGGACGACATAGGCGACCAACTCGCCGTCGCGCGCGACGACGGCGCTCGCCGCGACTTCGGGCAGGCGATTGAGCGCGGCGGCGATTTCGGCGGGCTCGATCCGGTGGCCGCGCACCTTGATCTGCGCATCGACGCGGCCGCGAAAGACGAGCTCGCCGTCGAGTAACTGTGCGGCGAGATCGCCGGTGCGATAGAGGCGGCCGTGGACCGGGTGCGGGACGAAGCGCTCGGCGGTCAGTTTAGGATCACCGCGATATCCGCGCGCGACTTGCGCGCCGCCGATATAGATCTCGCCTTCCTCGCCCGGCGCGACATCCGCGCCGTCGGGGCCGAGCAGATGGACGTGCGTGCCGGCGATAGCTCGTCCGATGGAAGGCAGGCCCTCGCCATGCGGCGCGACGACGCCCGACGTGGCGACGACGGTCGCTTCGGTCGGGCCATAATTGTTGACGAAGGCAAAGGGCAGACCAGGCGCCGGGCGCACGGTCAGCTTGTCGGCACCGGTGAGCAGCACGCGAAGTGCGGCGTCGGTGGGCCAGTCCATCGCGACCAGCGGCTCGGCGAGCGCGGTCGGCGCGAAAGCGATTTCGATCCGCTCGGCAACCAGCCAGTCGCGGAGCGCGGCGGCGTCGAGCCGCGTCGCGTCGTCGACCAAAGCGAGTGTGCCGCCGGCGGCGAGCGTCGGCCAGACCTCCCATGCCGATGCGTCGAAGCCGAGTCCGGCGAGGTGGCTGGTGCGGGTGCCCGCGCCGACCTGAAAAGCATCGCGGTGCCAGGTGATCAGTGCGGCAAGGTTGCCGTGGGTGACCTCGACCGCCTTGGGCGCGCCCGTCGAACCCGATGTGTAGATAACATAAGCGAGATCGCCGGCCTGGGTGTCGTGCCGGACATCTGCCGGGGCACCGCTTGCGGCAGAAGGTGAGACTAGCGGGACCGTCGCCGCGATCCGTGCGCCCGTCGTCGGCCATGCGATCAATGCCGAACATCCGGCGTCGGCGATCAGCCTGGCGAGCCGCGCCTCTGGCCATGCCGGATCGAGCGGCAGATATGCCGCACCCGCACGCCACGCAGCGAGCATCGCAACGACCTGGTCGGTCGAACGCGGCAGGCAGATCGCGACGAGCGAACCGCGCGCGGCGCCCGCATCAAGAAGGGCACTTGCCAGCGCGGCGGCACGTGCGTTCAACGCGCCGTAGCTCAGCGACGCGCCGGGCGCCTCGATCGCGATCGCATCGGCGGCGGGTCCGGCAAATGTCGAGAAGGGGAGGTATTCGCCGGTCGATTGGCCTTGGTCGATTGTCGTCATCTGATCCGCCCGTTCTTGCGCGAGCGGGATAGATCACAAAAAGATGAGACAAGACTTAATGCACCGCGCCGATCCGCCGGTTTCCAATGGCTTCTTCGGTGTCGGACGGGCGGCGATAACGGCGAAGGGCGGCGTTACACGGGCTTGCCGCCGACCTTTACCACGCGACCGCCTTTCATCACGAAATCGACATGTTCGAGCGTCGAAATATCGGCGAGCGGATCGCCTTCGACCGCGATGATGTCGGCATAATGGCCCGGCGCGACCGCGCCGATGTCCGCGGAGTCGCCGATCAAGTCGGCGGCGTTGTGGGTTGCGGCCCAGATCGCGTCGATCGGCGTCATCCCCGCGCGGACCATGATGGGGAATTCCTGCGCATTCTCGCCGTGGAGTGACAGGCCGAACGTATCGGTGCCGAACGCGATCTTGACCCCGGCCTTGTAGGCGTCGTGGAGGTTGCGCTGGAGCAGCGGGCCGATCACCAGCGCCTTTTCCGCGGTCGAAGGATTAAGCTGTTCGGGGTGCTCCTTCGCGCGCTCGTACACCTTAGCGCCGACAAGCATCGTCGGGACGAGATAGGTGCCGTGCGCCTTGAACAGCGCGTAGGATCCTTGATCGGCATAGGATCCGTGTTCAATCGAATCGACGCCCAGCGAAATCGTGTGGTCGATTGCCTGCTTGCCGTGCGCGTGCGCGGCGACCCTCATGCCGAGGCTGTGCGCGGTATCGATCACCGCCTTGATTTCGTCGTCCTGCATCAGCTGGAGCGTGGGATCATCGCCGATCGACATGACGCCGCCCGAGGGCATGATCTTGATGAGGTCCGCGCCTTCGCGCTTGAGCGCGCGGACCGCGCGGCGCGCCGCCTCGGGGCTGTCGATGAGCGAGTTGGTCCAGCCGGGATGCTCGAGTTCCGGATCGAGGCCGTTTGCCGGGTCGCCGTGTCCTCCGGTCGGTCCGAGCGGATTGCCCGCCACCCACATGCGCGGTCCCTCGATCACGCCGGCATTCACCGCGCGCTTAAGCGCGACGATCACAGGCGTCGAGGCGCCGACGTCGCGGATGGAGGTGAACCCCGCGAGCAGCGTGTTGCGCGCCGACGCCGTCGCCTCGATCGCGTCGTCCTCGTCGGTGCGCGTGACGGCGAGGCGGATCGGATCGCCGGCATGCCAGGCAGCGGTGATATGGTCGTGGCAGTCGATCAGCCCAGGCAGCACCGTGCGGTCGGCCAGATCGATGATCCGCGCGCCCGCCGGCCCCGCGACGAAACCCTCGCGAACTTCGGTCACCCGGTCGTCATGGATAAGGATGGAGACCTGCTTGCGCTCGGCCTTGGTCACGCCGTCGATCAACCGCCCGGCGTGGATCACGATATCGCTGGCACAGGCCGCGTTCGCGCCCAACACCGCCGCCGCAACAGCCAGCGCGCCAAGTTTCTTCTTCATGCGACATCCCCCATCTTGGCCGTCGAGCAGCCTTTCTCACGCTTCTAGGTCGATCGGGCGGCTTCGACCAGAGTTGGCGGAGAAAGTTTGTCAGCGCCATCGCCATCGCCATCGCCATCGACTGGCGTGCCGCGATGGGACGAACATTAACTGCATGTTTCGCTGGTCGAAATCGTAAACAAAACGTTAACTCGGCATCATGCAAAGCCAACTCGCCCGCACCGCTACCGCTCCGCACCCCTTCCGCAGCAACTTCGTCGAGACGCGCGCGGACCGGCTGAAGCGCGCCGACGACAATGACTGGAAGCTCTTCGTCCTGAGCTTCGCGGCGTTCTTCGTCTGTTTCTATACGTTTATTTCTTGAGAGCATGCGGCGGCCGCGCGGGCGGCGGGCAACGCGATATCAATCGCACGCCGCGTGTAGTTTTTGCGCGAGCCAGGCGGCACCCAGGCACATCGCCGCGACCACCAGCAGAGTATTTGACGACGACATGCCAGCCGC
>JBDSKT010000063.1:0-5299 GCA_039916765.1 Sphingomonas sp. | reverse complement strand
CAGCGCCGAAATAGTCGTCGTGCCAAGCCAAGAACCGTTGCCGGTCAGTATGAACGTACCGGCCAGCGGATTCCCGCTCGTGTCGGTGCTCTTGAATACCAGCGGTTGATTGGCCGACCCTGCCTGGGTGATGGAACCCGACAGCGTCGCGGTGATGCCCAAGCCGAAGGTTTGAAGCACCGTCGGATCGTTCGCCGTATCCACTGATTGGAGAACGATGTTGTTGGCGTAGGTGCCAGTCGAGCCATATTGAATTGTCGGATCGATCGCGTTGATGGTGCCCGTGCCGAACGCTCCTGCGCCCAGCGCACGAATAACCGTGCCGTTCACGTTGATGACGCCGGTCAGCCCCGTGGTGTTGGCGAAAATGAGCGTGCCGCCCGAACCGGGGACGCCGCCATCACCGGCATTGATCGTCGCGCCGGCCATGCTTGCGCCGGCGGCTCCATTCAGCGTCCATATTCCACTGCCGGTCTTGTGAAGAACCGACACGTTGCTCGCATTGCCGATCTGATAGCTGCCCGCCGCACCCTTCGCCGCCGTTCCATCGCCATTTCCGGCGAGGACCAGGGTGTTGTTGCCACCACCGAGGTCGATCGCGCCCACGTTCGTCATGAATTTCGTGCCGGCACTCTGCAGCGTGATCCCGCTTGCCGTATCGGTCGTTGCGACATCAGCCGTGCCGCGGCCCGTATAAATCGTCAGCGTATCGTTGCCCGATCCCAGCGCAACCGTTCCCGTAACAGACCCGGCGTACAGATTTACAAATGTATCGCCGCCGGTGGATGAAACCCCGGATGCGCCGCTGCCGGCCGCGCCAAAGCTGTCAACCGAGCCATAATTGTTGAACGTGCCGCCGCCGTTAAGGTTGACCGCGCCGACGCCCGCGCCGCCGGTGATCGCTCCGCCGGTCGCATTGGTGATCGTGCCGCCGCCCGCGGCATAGATTGCCGCATTCACCGTGCCCTTGATCGTTCCCGCATTAAGGATCGACGCACCACCAGCGATAACATCGATACCGTACTTGCCTTGCAGTGTCGTGGCGGCATTGATCACCGCGTTGGACGTGGCATTGCTGGTCAGCGCAAGCGCCGCGCCGTTTGCGACAGAACTCGTGATGGCGTTCGTGCCGCTGAAGGTTACGCCAATGTTGTTCGAGCCGGCCGTCGATCCCTCCAACGCCAGCGCGTTGGCGGTTGGACCGGTAACCGACTGGTTGATCGTCACGCCGCTGACCGTGATCGGCGTATTGCCGGTAATGTCGTAGACGCGGACCCCGCCCCCCGTGGCGGTCTGGTCGGTGACGCTCGGCGCCGCTCCGCCATTCCGGGTGATGCTCCCGCCACCCGATGGATTGGTCACGACTGTCTGGGCCATCGCCGAGGTAGCCGACGCGACTCCAACGCCAACGAGTGCCGTCGTGGCAAGAAAGCGCGCGCACGCACGCGTCAAACGCGCCCGATTGCCGCCGACGACATCGCCGAAAGTTTGCGTAACCATTGAAAGCCCCCAAAAGATTGGTTGGCGCTAGACGGACAAAACCGTCCCCAGCCAAGCGCTCTATTAGGGTCATATCCAGCGATTGGGAGAGGCCTAAGTGCTTCATCCGGCGCAATTTCACCAACGACAGCATAGTCGTGGTCAACGACCAGTTAACTTAGATTTAAGTCGAACGCCCTTTATGTAACGACGCTTTAAGGAGCGCGCGGCTAAGCCTTCACGATGCACCGGCCGATTGCTGCCAACCCGGATTCGCCCTCCGACAGCCCGACAGTCAGCGTCATCATGGCGGTGTACAACGGCGCGTCGATGATCAGGCAAACGCTCGACAGCCTGCGCGAACAGACGTTTCCCGATTTCGAACTGGTCGTGGTGGACGATTGTTCGACCGACGACACGCTCGCAGTCTTGCGTGGGGAGACCGATCCACGCTTCCGCGTTATCGCGGCGGACGCCAACCAGGGCGTAGTTCTCGCGCGGAATCTGGCCGCCGCGGCGGCACGCGGGCGCTATATCGCCGCGCTCGACCATGACGATCTCTGTCACCCCGATCGCCTCGCACGGCAGGTCGCATATCTCGATGCGCACCCCGAGATCGCGCTGCTCGGGACGGCGTGCGACGTGTTGCAGGACGGCGCAATTCTGACGTCTGGCCTTGCCCCGCTTTCGACTCCCGCGCTGATCGGATGGTTGCTGAGGATCGAGAATCCGCTGGTCTGGTCGTCGGTAATGATGCGTACCGAGGCTGTCCGTGCGCTGGGTGCGTTTCAACGGCCCGAGATGATCTTTGCGGAAGATTTCGACCTGTATCACAGGATTGCGCGGGTCGGCGGGATCGCACGGCTCGATGACCCGCTTGTTACCTATCGCCGCCATTCGGACAGCCTCTCTCAGCGGCATACCGATTCGATGACGGCACGAAGTATCGACGTGCTTACCGCCGATTACACGCCGCTATATGGCGATGCCGCGGCGGAGGACGCTGGCTTGATCGTGCGACATGTCATGGGCCAGCGCCCGGTGCCCGACCGGGTGACGTACGCCCGCGTCGGCGAAGTCCTAATCGCGTTGCAGGACGATTTCCTGAGGCGCCACGAGCCCGACCCGCAGAGTCGTGCCCTGATCCGTTGGGAAACCGCGCGACGTTGGGCACGGATCGGGCGCGCGGGGTTGCGCGCTGGCCATCTCAACCTCGGTGATGCGGCTAGGGTACGCCCAGATCATTTAGGATTGGGATATGCCGGAATTGACGAGCTGGTGTTGTCGCGCTTGGTTGGGAGCGCGAGAATGGCGCAGCGGCGATTGATTGATCGCGCCGCCAGCTAAACATCAGCCAGTCGATTTCAGTCTCTTGCGCAGCGCAAGCACGTAAATCACCGCCGCGATCAGCGCGAAGGCGAACCATTGCACGGCGTAAGCCAAGTGGTTGTTCGGGATTGCCGACAGATCGGCCGGCGGATTGGCGTCGAGCCCGGCCAGCGGGGGGTCGGCGACGAGCATCAGCGTCTTGGGCGTATGCGAAAAGACCGCGACGATCATCGGCTCCGTACTCGGCGCATGGCTGATATAGCCCTCGACCTCGCCGCCCTTCCACGCTGGCGCGGTGTCAGCGGTGTGGCCGATGCCGATTTGCACCGCAAACCCGGCTCCTTCCGCACCGCTGCGGCACCGTTCGATCTGACGGTAGCCGCTCGCCCCGCTGGCGTTGCGACCGCCCAGCACATGCCAGGATACGGGCTGCAGACAAAGGGCACGAGCGCGCCGGAACAACAAATCGTCACCCTGTGCGATATTTGGGAAGGCGATCGGCGGCCGCGTCTGATTGGCCGCGACGATCGCAAGCAAGGCCTCCTTCTCGCCGCGCCGCTGCAACTGCCACACGCCAAGCGCGATCATTGCCACCACCGCCAGACCGACCAGCATCGTCGCGACGACCGGAACGCGCTTCACGGCAAGCGCTCCGCGATCTTTCCCTCACGCGCGGCGTTGCGATACTCGGCGCCGATCAGCGCCGCCTTAGCGACGCGAAGCGATCCGACCACTCCCGCGGTCGCGACCGGGATCCAGATCAGCGCCTGTACCCACAGCGGCGGATCGACCGCGAGTTGAAGTACGACCGCTAGGGTCACGATGAGGGCACCGAGAATAAGCGTCAGGAAAGCCGCGGGCCCGTCACCGACATTGAACTGGGTGAAGTCGAGTCCGCAATGAAGGCAGCGGTCGGCAAACGCGACGGGCCCCTTGAACAACGTCGTGCCGCCGCAGCGCGGGCACAATCCCTCGATGGCGCCCTTGACGGGCGGCGGCGCCGCATCGGCGCCCTCCGCCCGCTGGCCGGTCACCCAGCGTGGACCGGCGCGCCCCAACCGCCCCAGACATAGATCGAGACGAACAGGAACAGCCATACGACATCGACGAAGTGCCAGTACCACGCCGCCGCCTCGAAGCCGAAATGCTGCTGCGGGGTGAAATCACCGCGATACGCGCGGATCAGGCAGACTGTCAGGAAGATCGTGCCGATGATCACGTGAAAGCCATGGAAGCCCGTCGCCATGAAGAAGGAGGCGCCGTAATTCAGCCCGCCATAAGGGAACGGCGCGCCCGAATATTCGTACGCCTGGATCGAGCTGAACAACACGCCGAGCACGATCGTGCACCACAAGCCCTTGAGCACGCCGTCATTCTCGCCGACGCCGATCAGCCCCCACAGCCCGGTCTTATCGCCACCGCGCTGCCCGTGGATCAGCGCGTGATGCGCCCAGGTGACCGTCGTGCCCGAGGTCAGCAGGATCAGCGTGTTGAGCAGCGGGAAGCCCCAGGCATCGAGCACTTCGAGGCCCTTGGGGGGCCATGTACCGACCGCCGCCTTGGCATCGGTGATCAGGTTGACCGAATGCGTCGCGGCATCCCAGGTGATGTTCGCCGGGAACAGCGAGAAATCGAAAAAGGCCCAAAACCAGCCGACGAAGAACATCACCTCCGAGGCGATGAACAGGATCATGCCGTAGCGCAGATGAAGCTGCACCACCGGCGTGTGGTCGCCGCGATGTGCCTCGCGAACGACCTCGGCCCACCAGAAATACATCGTCGCCAGCACGCCGGCGACGCCGAGACCAAAAATCTCCCCGCCCCACGGTCCCTTGTGCATCCAGGTGATACCGCCCGCCGCCATCGCCAGCGCCGAAAACGCGCCCATGATGGGCCAGAAACTCGGCTCTAGGATGTGGTATTGATGGTTCTTGGCGCCGGCCATGATCGTCGTTCCTGTCGGTCTATCGATGTCGCTCTAGCTTGCGGGCTTCGCGGAATCCACTGGGTAAAACGTGTAGCTGAGCGTGATCGCCTGAACGTCGTTGGCGTCCGGATCGGCCAGAATCTTGGGATCGACGTAGAAGATGACCGGCATCCGCGCGGTCTCGTGTGGTTTCAGGGTCTGCTCGGTGAAACAGAAACATTGGATCTTGGTGAAATATTTACCGGCCTGCGCCGGCGTCACGTTATGCCGCGCGGTGCCGGTGATCGGGTGATCCGAATTGTTCGTCACGGTGAAGAAGGCCATATCGCGCGCGCCGATATCGACCGTGTCGGATTTGATTTCGGGCGCGAAGCTCCACGGCATGTGCGGCGCGACGTTGGTATCGAAATCGACCTGGATCTGGTGGTTCGTCCCGCCCGGCGCCTTGATCCCGCGGTTGGTCGTTCCGTTGAGCCCGGTCGCCTCGCAGAACAGGCGGTAGAGCGGCACGCTCGCCCAGGCGAGTCCGGTCATGAAGCAGATGCCGAGCACGGCGAGGAGGGC
>JBDSKT010000062.1:0-4227 GCA_039916765.1 Sphingomonas sp. | reverse complement strand
GTGGCGCTGGCGATCGAGCTCGCGCTTTGCCTGGCGCTGATCGCTGGCCTCGCGGTTCGCCCGGCGCATAACGCGAGCGAGGCGATCAAGGCGTTCGACGTCGTGCCGCCCGCGCCGCCGCCCGTCGCGCCGCCGCCGCCAAAGCGTCAACCTGCCCACACCTCGGCACGCGGCGATCCGTCCCCGCCCAATCTGCGACGGCAGGCGACCGAGATCGTCGCGCCGCCGCCGGTGATTCCGCTGCCCCCGCCGCCGATCATCGCCGCGCCGGTCGCAGGCACCGGAGGCGCGCCATCGCAAGGCGCCGCGCCCGTGGCTGGTCCGGGATATGGCGCCGGCGGCGAGGGCAACGGACGCGGCGGCGGCGGATCGGGCGATGGTTCCGGCGACCGCTCGCGCGAGACCCCACCGCACCGGATCAAGGGCCGCCTCAGCGACCGCGACTATCCTGGCGGCGCGGCCGCAATGGGGGCGGGCGGCAGCGTGGTGGTGCGCTACGTCGTCGCGGTCACCGGCCGCGCGACCAACTGCACGGTGACCCGCACGAGCGGCAATGCGGAACTCGACGACACGACATGCCGCCTGATCGAGCAGCGCTTCCGCTTCGCTCCCTCGCGTGACGCGCAGGGGCGCCCGGTCGAATCGATGATCGTCGAGAACCACAACTGGGCGATCGAGGAAGACCCCGATCGCCCACCGCAGCGTTAGCTATGTCGCCTGGCGGCGGTTCCTAGCGGTAATAGCCGCCATAGCCGCGCTGGTCGCTGTAACGATGACGCCATTCGCGACGGCGCTGCTCTTCCCAGCGGCGGCGCTCCCAGTAACGTTGACGTTCCCACCGATCGTGACCACGCCAGCCGCGGTCGTCACGATCATGGTCGTGGTAATAGCCGCCGTTATTATAGCCCCCGTTATTATACCCGCCATAGCCGTAGCCATAGGACTGTGCCGAAGCGGCGCCGGGGATCAGCGCGGCGGCAGCCGCGGCGAGGCCGAACAGGGCAGACTTGGTAAACATGGCGATTCTCCCGTGGTGGTTCGCACCGTCACGGGATATGCCGGAGGTCATGTTGACACGCTGAATGGCACTGGCAGCCACCGTTCAGGTTGGGCGCTGATCGCCATCGCCGCTTGATCGACGTGATGCCCTAATCCCGCAGCAATTCGTTGATGCTCGTCTTCGAGCGCGTCTGCTCGTCGACGCGCTTGACGATCACCGCGCAGTAGAGGCTCGGCTTGCCGTCTCCGCCACCGGTCGATCCCGGCACCACCACCGCATAAGGCGGCACCTCGCCGCGGAACGTCTCGCCGGTCGCGCGGTCGATGATCTTGGTGCTCGCACCCAGATATACGCCCATCGACAGCACCGCGCCCTCACCGACACGCACGCCCTCGGCCACTTCCGCGCGCGCACCGATGAACGCGCCGTCGCCGATGATCACCGGACCCGCCTGGAGCGGCTCGAGCACCCCGCCGATCCCAGCGCCACCGGACAGGTGAACGTTGCGGCCGATCTGCGCGCAGCTGCCGACGGTCGCCCAGGTATCGACCATCGTCCCCTCGCCGACATACGCGCCGATATTGACGAAGCTCGGCATCAGCACCGCGCCCTTGCCGACGAACGCGCCGCGCCGGACGATGCTGCCCGGCACCGCGCGAAAGCCTGCCGCGCGAAATTCCGCCTCGCCCCAGCTGTCGAATTTGGACGGCACCTTGTCCCACCAGTGCCCGGCGCCGGGGCCGCCCGCGATCAGCACGTTGTCATTGAGCCGGAACGATAGCAGCACCGCCTTTTTGAGCCACTGGTTGACCCGCCAGCCGCCGTTTCCGTCCGGCTCCGCCACCCGCGCCTCGCCGGCGTCGAGCAGCGCCAGTGCCCGATCGACCGATCGTCGCACCTCTCCGCCGGTCGAAAGGTCGATCGCGCCGCGGTCTTCCCATGCCTGGTCGATGATTGCTTCGAGATCGGCGATCATGCGGCCTCCAATATGTCTTCCAGCCAGTGGCGGATGTCGTGCGTAGTGAAATCGATGAAGTCGCGGCCCGCGTCGCTTGCCTGTTCGGACCCGTTGTCGACCCACACCGTTGTCATGCCGATGGCCTTGGCCGGCGCGAGGTTGCGCGCCATGTCCTCGGCGAACAGGCTTTCGGTCGGGTCGATGTCGAACGCGGCGCACAGCCCGGCATAAGCGGAGGGCTGCGGTTTCGGCTTGAGGTCCATGGCGTGGATGTCGTGGACCGCCTCGAAGCTTTCGCCGAGCCCAAGCCGGTCGAGCACCCGCGCGGCATAACATGTGTCGGCATTGGTGAAGACGATCTTGCGCCCCGGCAGTTTCGCGATCGCGGCCGCCAGCGGGGCGTTTTCCTCCAGCGCGTCCATCTCGATGTCGTGGACATGGTTCAGAAAGGCGTGCGGATCGACGTCATGCTCGGCCATCAGCCCGGCAAGCGTGGTGCCATGGTCGAAAAAATATCCTTTCTGGATCCGCCGTGCCTCCGCCCAGTCGAGCGCGAAACGATCGGCGATAAAGCTCGTCATTCGCGTGTCGATCTGGCTGAACAGCTGGGTGGTCGCTGGATACAGCGTGTTGTCGAGGTCGAAAATCCAGTTGCGGATATGGTCGAGACGAGCAAGCATGCGCGCGGCCTTAGGCGTGCGCCGGAGGGCGCACAAGGCAGCGGACTTGACGGCGCGGCGGGATTGGCGGGCCGCCGGCTCTCTAACGGGCGGCGGGTTTAACGGGTGAGCAAGCAGACGTGACCTAAATGCGTGGAGACGATCGCCGAGTGACGGGCGAGGGGGGCGTACCATGAGCAGGCTTTATCGCGCGCGGTTGTTGCAGTCGGTCATCCTGGCCGTGTTCATCGTGGTCGGCGGATGTTCGGCCGGGGGCGGCGGTGTCGGCAGCACCCCGACGCCAACGCCTGCCCCTATGCCCACGCCCACGCCCACCCCGACCCCGACGCCTACTCCAACCCCCACGCCGACGAGCTACGACACCGCCGAATATCGTGCCGGGGTCGGCCCGGTTTCGGCCAATGCGCTGGCGGCGTATGACAAGGGCGCCACGGGCAAGAACGTCACGGTGGGCGTGATCGACAGCGGCATCGATTTGCAGAGCCCCGAGTTCGACAACCGCATATCGGCGGCGTCGAAGGATGTCGCGGACAGCACCGCGACGATCGACGACGAGGGCGGGCACGGCACTGCGGTTGCATTCACGATCGCCGGCCGAGCGAACGACGTGGGCACGCACGGCATGGCGTTCGATGCAACGCTGATCGTCGCGCGTGCCGATACGCCGGGGTCGTGCGCGATGAAGGATGCCAAGGGCGATCCGGCCTGCTCGTTCAACGACAATGCGATCGCGGCCGGGGTCGATCTGGCGGTCGCTAATGGCGCGCGCGCGGTCAATATCTCGCTCGGGGGGACGTCGCCGGCCTCTTCCGCGCTGATCGCCGCGGTCAACCGCGCGACGGCCGCCGGGGTGATCATCGTCGTCTCCGCCGGCAACGAGGCCGATCCCGCCGACCCGACCAAGGGCGTCAATCCCGAGCCGTCCGCGCAATTCGCCAACAGCACCGGCGTTTCGCGCGGGCTGGTGATCGTCGCCGGATCGGTCGGCGCCAACAACACGCGCACGCCCGGCGCCGATGCCATCTCCAGCTTCAGCAACCGCGCGGGCAACACCGCGGCGCATTACCTCACCGCGGTCGGCGAGCAGGTGCGCGCGCCCGATAACAACAATGTCGGCTTCCTCTGGTCGGGCACCTCCTTCTCCGCGCCGCAGATCACCGGCGCGGTCGCGCTGTTGGCGCAGGCATTTCCCAACCTCACCGGCGCGCAGATCGTCAGCATCCTGTTCCAGTCGGCACGCGATGCCGGCACGCCGGGGGTCGATGCGGTTTACGGCCAGGGTGTGCTCGATCTGACGGCGGCGTTCCAGCCACTCGGCGCGACCGCGCTGGCGGGATCGAAGGCGCAGGTCTCGCTCGGGCTCAACGCGACGTTGTCCGCACCGATGGGCGATGCCAGGCAAGGTCCGCTCGGCGCGGTGATCCTCGACGGGTTCGACCGCGCCTTCTCGATCGATCTCGCGCGCACGATCAACCGCGGCAGCGTGACGCCGACACTCGGCGGGTCATTGCAGTCGCGCGTGCGCAACTATTCGCTCGCCAAGGGCGATACGATGGTCGCGCTCACGGTCGCGCCGGCGCGCGGCGGCG
>JBDSKT010000061.1:0-11692 GCA_039916765.1 Sphingomonas sp. | reverse complement strand
CTCGCCACCGTCGTCGCGAGCGTGTCGTTGGCGTTATATAAATCGCCGCGCGCATAGCCTGTGAAGACGATTTCCTGCCCCCACGTCGTCAACTTCCGCAAATTCCACTCGACACTCGCGAAGGCGCGTTGCGTATCCTGTCCTGCGGTCCTCGTGAGAGCTAGCGTATTGAGCTGGATCTGCACCGTACCGCCCAGCAGCGGGTCGTGGATGCGGCGCCGATAGTCGATCTCGGGAAGCGCGATGGGCTGCAGACCCTGGGAGTCGCTGAGACGCAACGTTTGCACCGCCCACCCGGTCACGGCAAAATAGCTGTCGCGGTTGATATGCTCCAGACTGACCGTGCTGCGCAGGCGGTCGTCTTGTGAAATGTCGTATCGGCGAAGGAAGGTGCGGTCCGTCGCGATGCGCAGCGACCCGCTGAGGCTCCAATCAGGCGATAGCTGGAACCGGGCGACGCCATCGAGATAGCCGCGGAATGCCTCTTGCGTGTTGCTCGACGCGCCTAGCACCGGATCGTCGCTGCGCCGGCTTACGGTCGCATACCCGCCGATCTCATACGCGCCGTTGTGCGTCAGCGCCTTGAAGTCGGCCTGCAGTATCGGCAGCACCGCGGAAAAGATGTGCGGCGTCACCACCAGGCTGCGATTTGGCGCAAGCGCGAGGTTGTACCCTTGCGCGTATTGCAGTCCGTTGACCCGGTCGTATCGGATATCCGGCGAGAGCAGGCCGCTCTGATTGTCGCCGCCCGCAGGATGGGAGAATTTGGGCAGCGGGATAGTCGGCAGGCCGAACAGATTAATCCGCGCACCGGTATAATAAATGCGATTGCGCTCGGGGCGGTAGACCACCCGGACGGCGGTAATCTTCCATGACGGTTCTTTCGGGCACCCCGCTGCGTTGCTCACGGCGCACGGCGTGTAGGCGGCGTCTTCGAGCGTCACCGTTTCGTCCGCCGCTCGCGTTCCGCGGCGCGCGGCAAGCCTCCCGCCCTTTTCCAGCACGATAAGGAGGTTATCGACCACGCCGTCCTTGAGCGAATCAGTCAGCTCGATCGAATCGCCATAGGCGATGTCGCCCTTGGCGTTGGTGACGGCGATATTGCCCGTGGCCAAGACCTTGCCCGTCTTGCGGTTCCAGACGACTCGATCGGCGCGCAGTCGCTGGCCTTCCCGGTACATCCGCACGTCGCCGCTCGCGGTGACCAACTGGGTGTTGATATCATATTCGAGCGAACTCGCCGCGAATTGCACCTGATTATCAGCCGGGGTCGGTTGATCCGAGGGCGGCGGCGGCGTGACGGGTCGTTCCTGCAGATCCTGCGCGGCCGCGGCACCGGCGGGCAAGAGAAGAGGCAGCGCGCAAGCGGCAAGGAGAGCGAAACGCATCACGACGAGAGGGGCACCCCTTACAGGCCGTCCTCGGTCGAGCCGGGGCGGCGATCCATCGCTGCCCTATCGCATTGCCCGCGCCCTGCTGCAATCGCCACGCAGCTTTGCCAGCGAGACGGGTCTGCCGTAGAGAAGCCCGACTCAAGCCATCCCCCATTTTTGCTATGAGACTGGACCGATGAAAATCAATTTTGCCACGACGGCAGCCGATGCCGCCGAAACGCTAGCCTTTCCAGTCGGCAAGGATTCGCTCGATGGACTGACGACGGCTTTGCTGAACGACAGCACGCTTGCCCAGGTCGTCGCGGCCGCCCGCGCCAGCCGCTTCGACGGCGAAGCGGGTTCGGTGGTGGAAACCTTCGTCGCCGCCGATCCAGGTGCGCGCCGCATCCTGTTGCTCGGCGCCGGTTCGGGGTCCCAAGCCGATTACGAGCGCGCCGGGGGCGCGCTGACGGCACGCCTGCTCACGTCTGGCGTGACGTCGGTAACGGTCGATTTCGCCGCCGCGGTCGCCGGCGCCGGGGCAACGGCTCGCTTCGCTAGCGCCGCCGCGCAACGCGCATGGCGCCACGACGTTTATCGTACGAAGCTCGCCGACAAGGCCAAGCCCACCTTGGCCGAGATCACCCTGGTCAACACGCCGGATGGCGCCAGCGCCGCCTGGGCCGGACAAGAGGCAGTCACGGTTGGCCTCACCCTGACGCGCACGCTCGTGTCCGAACCGCCGAACATGATCTACCCGGAAACCTTCGTCGCCAGGGTCCGCGCAGAAGTCGAGGGCCTGGGGCTGGAGGTCACCGTGCTGGGCGAGGCCGAGATGGCCAAGCTCGGCATGGGCGCGATCCTCGGTGTCAGCCAGGGGTCGGCGCGCGAAGGCCAGCTGCTCGCGCTAAAATGGAGCGGGAAGGGCGCCGGCGACCCCGATCTCGCGCTTGTCGGCAAGGGCGTGACGTTCGATACCGGCGGCATTTCGATCAAGCCCGCCGCCGGCATGGAAGACATGAAATGGGACATGGGCGGCGCCGGGGCCGTGGTCGGCGCGATGAAGGCGCTCGCGCTGCGCAAGGCCAAGGCAAACGTGATCGGGGTCTGCGGTCTGGTCGAGAACATGCCCGACGGCAACGCGATCCGCCCCGGCGATGTGCTGACCTCGATGTCGGGCCAGACGATCGAGGTGATCAACACCGATGCGGAGGGCCGGCTGGTACTGTGCGATGCGCTGACCTGGGTGCAGAAGGCGCACAGGCCCAAGACGATCGTCGATCTAGCCACGCTGACCGGAGCGATGATTATCAGCCTGGGCAACGAGCATGGCGGCTGCTTTGCGAACGACGATTCGCTCGCCGAGCAACTACTTGCCGCGGGCAGGGAATCGGGCGACTTATTATGGCGCTTCCCGCTCAGCGACGCCTACAACAAGCTGATCGACAGCCAGATCGCCGACATGAAGAATACAGGTCCACGGGGCGCCGGATCGATCACGGCGGCGCAGTTCATCCAGCGTTACGTCGATGCCGGCGTGCGCTGGGCGCATCTCGACATTGCGGGCATGGTGTGGGCCGACAAGGCCGGCACGACCTATAACAAGGGCGCGACCGGTTTCGGTGTGCGGCTGCTCGACCGCTTCGTCGCGGACAATTTCGAAGGCTGAGTGTGCAGGTCGATTTTTACCATCTGACCGTCACGCCGCTCGACCGGGCGCTGCCGCTAATCGCGGAAAAGGTGCTGGAGAGCGGCGGGCGTCTGCTCGTGGTGGCGCAAAACCAGGCACAGCGCGCAACGCTCGACAGGCTGCTCTGGACCTACACGCCCGAGAGCTTCCTGCCGCACGCATGCGCGGGCGGCCAGGATGACGCCGGGCAGCCGATCCTCATCGCCTCGGCGCCAGAAGCCGTCAATGGCGCCCGCAACGTCGCGCTTGCCGACGGGATCTGGCGCGACCAGGCGCTGGGCTTCGACCGCGCGTTCCATTTCTTCGATGGTGACAAAATCGGGGAGGCGCGCGCCGCGTGGAAGGGGTTGGCTGATCGGGACGGCATCGAGCGACGCTATTGGAAACAGACCGAGTCCGGCCGCTGGGAACAGGCCGCCTGATCGCGCCGTTCTTGCGTCGCGGTGCGTCCGCGATTAGATAGCGCGCACTTTTCCGCCATTTCCAACGCAGGAGCCCGTGACCATCATGGCCGCGAACCGTACCTTTTCGATCATCAAGCCCGACGCCACCCGCCGCAACCTGACCGGTGCGGTCACCAAGATGCTAGAGGAGGCCGGGCTACGCGTCGTCGCCTCCAAGCGCATCCAAATGACCAAGGACCAGGCCGAGGGCTTCTACGCCGTCCACAAGGAGCGGCCGTTCTTAAATGACCTGGTCGGCTTCATGATCTCCGGCCCGGTCGTGGTGCAGGTGCTCGAGGGCGAGAATGCCATGCAGCGTAACCGTGACGTCATGGGCGCGACCAACCCTGAAAACGCCGCTCCGGGAACGATCCGCAAGGAACTGGCCGAATCGATCGAGGCCAACTCGGTTCACGGGTCGGATTCGGACGAGAATGCGGCGATCGAAATCGCATACTTCTTCAAGCCGGAAGAAATCGTCGGCTGACAGTATCCGGCGGGCGCCGATAGGTCAGCCCGCCGGTTTCTCCTGGCCCCAGGCCGCGTCAAGTTTGGCTTGCGTGCCTGAGCGATTGCGCAATGTCAGGCTGTGCATCCGCAATTTGCGCCCGCGTACGATCCCCAGAAAACGTCCGTCGATCTGCCAACCGATGTCGTAAATCGCGCGATCGGTCCGGACGACCTCGCCATCCCAATAGGCCGCCGACAGGATCACCGGCAGACGTCCGATGCGCTTGGCCGGCCCGTTCTTGGTCATCTCGACCAGCTTGTCCGCGAACCAGCTCGCCGCGATCTTCGGCCCAAACGTGCCGCTCTGCACGGACACGCCCAGTGGGGTCGGGAATATGACTTGCACATCGCGCAGCTGATGCGCGTCGTCTTTGAGGGTGATCGTCTCGCCGTCGCTCGATACGGCGCCAGCGAGCGTGACCTGCGTCCGCGTCTTGCTCACCTCGGCTTTCTCGGCCTGCTTGTCGGCGGTGTCGGATCGCCGGTCGGACCAACTCAGCCACAGGCTCGCCACCGCCACCAGCAGCCCGGCGACGGCGACGAATTCGGCCAGCGTGATCCAGCGGCGACGGGTCGCGGCGGCTTCGGCGCGATCGACGGCCTCGGCCGCCGCGGTGTCGATCCGCGCGTTGCTTTCCGGCCCGGGCCTTGACGGTGGCAATTGCTCGGTCACCGGCCCCCCGCCTCGAGCAAGCGACGCGGCGCCACCATTTCCCAGCTGATCGCGATCCTGTCGCCGACTCGGTCCCAATCCACATCGTCCCGGTCGAGCCGCATCGCGATCCAGCCCGAGGGGCCGAGATAAGGAGGGCTGAAATAGCAATCGGGGTCCATCTCGACCAACATCGCCTGTTCTTCGACGCCGCTGGTCTTGACGATGACGATCGTCTCACCGTCGCCGTGATGGTCATGCCAGAAATAGGCGAAAAACTTGCCCTTCTCGATGTGGAACCCAGGCGACCCATGCGACAGGCGCTCGGCGGTTTCGGGCAGCGCCAGCGCGAGCGCGCGGACCTTGGCGAGCGGAACGGCGGGATCGGGACTCATCGCGACACGAAACCTGCCAGAACCGGCGCGTAAAGGCGATGTTCTTCCACAAGCACCCGCGCGGCGAGCGTTTCGGCCGTGTCACCGGGCAGTATCGGCACTTCGGCCTGTCCCAGCACCTCGCCGCCGTCCAGCTCCTCGGTCACGATATGAACCGAGCATCCCGCCACCGCGTCTCCCGCGTCGATCGCGCGCTGGTGCGTGTCCAGGCCCTTGTATCGGGGCAGCAGGGAAGGGTGGATGTTGACGATCTTGCCGCGCCACCGCGTGACGAAATCGTCCGACAGCAGGCGCATGTAACCTGCCAGTGCGACGAATTCGACGCCGGCCCCACGCAGCGCCGCATCGATCGCGGCTTCATACCCCGCCTTGACCATCCCCTTGGGCGACAGCGCGAACGTCGCCAGCCCGCGCTTGGCAGCCCATTCCAATCCCGGTGCGGCAGGCTTGTCCGATGCGACCAGCGCAATCTCGAACGCAGCCCCTGGCAGCGCCGCCGCGTCCGCAAGCGCCATCATGTTCGATCCGCGCCCGGACAGCAGGATGCCGACCTTGACCGACATCAGCCGATATGGGTCGCCGACCAGGCGGCACGCGCGCCCCAGGTCTCCACCGATCCACCAACCGTGCAGCCGCGTTCGCCCGCGTCGATCGTGCCGATCCGCATGACGTGCTCGCCGGCGCTGGTCAGTTCCGTCGCAAGCGCGTCGGCGGCAGTGGCATCGACCACGACGGCCATGCCGATCCCGCAATTGAACGTCCGCGCCATTTCGCCGGGTTCGATCGCGCCCTGCGCCTGGAGGAACGCCATCAAGCGCGGCTGAGGCCAGGCGTCGGCGTCGATGCGGGCATGGCATCCATCGGGCAAGACGCGCGGAACGTTCTCAAGCAGCCCGCCGCCCGTGATATGCGCCAGCCCCTTGATCCGTCCTTCACGCAACGACGGCATCAGGCTCCTCACATAGATCCGCGTTGGTGCCATCAGCGCATCGATCAGCAGCACGTCCTGATCGAACAGCGCGGGCCGATCGAGCTTCCAGTTCTTGTCGGTCGCCAACCGGCGGACGAGCGAAAAGCCATTCGAATGCACGCCGGACGAAGCAAGACCCAAAATAACGTCGCCCGGCGCGATCGTCTTGCCGGTCAGCACCCGGTCGCGTTCGACCGCGCCGACGCAGAATCCCGCCAGGTCGTAATCGCCCGCCGCGTACATGCCCGGCATCTCCGCCGTTTCCCCGCCGATCAGCGCACAGCCCGCTTGCCTGCAACCCTCGGCAATCGACGCGACCACCCGTTCGGCGACGGCGGCGTCGAGTTTTGCGGTAGCGTAATAATCGAGGAAGAACAGCGGCTCCGCGCCCTGCACGATCAGGTCGTTGGCGCACATCGCGACCAGGTCGATCCCGACGCCATCGTGCCGATCATGCTCGATCGCGAGCTTGAGCTTGGTGCCGACACCGTCGTTCGCCGCGACGAGCAGCGGATCGACGAACCCGGCGGCCTTGAGGTCGAACAACCCGCCGAACCCGCCCAGTTCGGCATCCGCGCCCGGCCTGCGCGTCGCTCTGGCAAGCGGGCCGATCGCCCGGACAAGGGCATTGCCCGCGGCGATCGAGACCCCGGCTTGTGCGTAAGTGTAGGGCGCGTCGCCCCGATCATCATCGCTCATGCGCCGCCCCTAGCCACATCGCGCTTGGATTTCCACGTCCGCTTCGCCAAAAGGACCGCGCATGCGCAATCGACCTTTCACAAAGACAGCCTTTCTCGCCGCCGCGGTGCTGCTGGTTGGCACCGGTGCGTTCGTGCTCGCCCAGGACGATTCCGTGGTTGAGCAGAATTTGCCGGACGACACCTCGGGTAGCTACGAAGTGAGCGGCGTCCAGGTCGACGTCACCGGCAAGACGGCCGAGGCCGCGCGGTACGCTGGCTGGCGCCTTGCTCAGCGCAAGGCGTGGCAAATGCTCGCGACGCGACTTGGCGGCGGGGCGGGTACCGTATCGGACGGCACGCTTGACGCCATGGTGTCGGGGATCGTGGTCGAAAATGAGCAGATCGGCCCAAACAGGTACATTGCCCGGCTCGGAATACTGTTCAGCCGGGGCCGCGCCGGCGCGTTGCTCGGGGTGGCAGGGCAGGCGTCACGCTCGGCCGCGATGTTGCTGATCCCGGTCGAATGGTCCGGCGCGGCGCGTCTGGGGTTTGAACAGAAGACCGATTGGCAGGAGGCCTGGGGTCGTTTTCGTACTGGAAACAGTTCGGTCGATTATGTCCGCCCCGCGGGCACCGGTCCCGATTCGCTGTTGCTCAACGCTGGCCAGGTGACGCGTCCGGGCAGGACCTGGTGGCGCGGCATCCTCGATCAATACGGCGCGGCGGATGTGCTGGTACCAGTCGTCAAGCTCTTCCGGCAGTGGCCCGGCGGCCCGGTCGTCGGCGTGTTTCAGGCCCGGCATGGACCGGACGACCGCGTGCTTACGCAGTTCTCGCTGCGCGTCGGGAACGGCGACGCGATACCGGTGTTGCTCGATGCCGGAGTGAAACGGATCGACGAGGCGTATCAGGCGGCGTTGCGCGACGGCATGCTCTCGGCCGATCCGGCGCTAGCGCAGATCGTGCCCCCGACGCCCACGCCGACGCCCACCGACACCGCGACGACCGATGTCGCAACCGACGCCGCTCAGCAATCCGCGACGGCCGGTGGGACGGCGATCTCGATCCAGTATGATAGCCCCAGCGTCGCCGCGGTCTACGCGGCCGAATCGGCACTGCGCGGCATTCCGGGGATCAAGGGCGCGAGCACGACAAGCCTCGCGCTCGGCGGCATATCCGTCATGCGCGTCACGTTCGACGCCGACCCTGCGGTGCTGCGCGCCCAACTCGAGGCGCGGGGCTGGACCGTCAGCGGAAGTGGAGCGACGATACGCATCCGGCGTGCGATAAGCGCTCCGTCGGCGCCCCCGGCGGACAATGCGACCGGCGGATGAGCCAGATTGCCCTGCCGCTCGATTGGCCGGCGGATCCGCGCGACGATGAATTCCTGATCGGCGACTCCAACGCGCGGGCGGTACAGCTGCTCGAGCGATGGAGCACATGGCCGGTGATGGCGGTCGTTCTTTGCGGACCGCGCAAGTCGGGTCGCAGCTTGCTCGCGCGGATTTTCGCGGCAAAGAGCGGCGGGCAGATGATCGACGACGCCGAACGGCAATCGGAAGCGGCGATATTCCACGCCTGGAACTTGGCGCAGCAACATCACCGCCCGCTCGTGATCGTCGCGGACGCGCCGCCGCCCGAGTGGAAGATCAAGCTTCCCGACCTCCGTTCTCGCCTGTCCGCTAGCCCGGTCGCACGCATCGAAAGTCCGGACGAACAATTAATGCGAAACCTCTTTGAACGGCAATTTTTGCGCCGTGGGCTCGATGCCCGGCCCGACCTGTTGCACTGGCTGATCGCGCGCGTCGAGCGGAGCCACGTCGCGCTGCTGCGGACGGTGGACATGCTCGATCAAGCGGTTCTGGCGCGCCACAAACGCTTGTCGATCCCCCTGGCGCGGGCCACATTGCGCGAGGCGGGCCTCGTTGCGGACCGTGACAGCGAATCGATTCCGGAAACATGAGCCGCCCCGCGCACATCCCCCTGCCAGATGACGATGATGACCCGTTGAGCGGCGGCATTGGCAGCGATCGCTATTTCAACCGGGAATTGTCCTGGCTGGCTTTCAACCGGCGCGTGCTCGAAGAAGCGTGCAACGAGGCGCACCCGTTGCTCGAACGGGTACGGTTTCTCTCGATCTCGGGTTCAAACTTAGACGAATTCTTCATGGTTCGCGTCGCTGGTCTGAAGGGGCAACAATTACAGGATGTTGAGCGGCGTTCCGTTGATGGATTGACATCCGGCCAGCAACTCGCGGCGATCGTCGGCGAGGCCGATGTACTGGTCGATGAACAGCGCAAGGTGTGGCGTACCTTACGGACCGAACTTGCCGCCACCAGCGTTCACGTGCTGAGCTCCAAAACGGTCGATGCGGCGCTGGGAGCCGAGGAGTCGGTATGGCTCGAGGCCCAATTTCGCGAACAGATATTCCCTATCCTCACGCCGCAGGCGCTTGATCCGGCACACCCGTTTCCATTTATGCCCAATAAGGGGCTCGCGGTGATATTCGACCTCGTCCGCTTGTCCGACGACGCGCCGATCCGCGAATTGGTGATGCTTCCCGCGGCAATGCCCCGCTTCGTTCGTTTGCCCGGAACGCCCGCGCGCTATGTGGCCGTCGAATCGCTGGTCAAGCGCTTCTCGTCGGTCATCTTCCCCGGTTATGCCGTTCAAGGGGCAGCCGAATTTCGCGTGCTGCGCGATAGCGACATCGAAATCGAGGAGGAAGCCGAGGATCTCGTCCGCTACTTCGCCAACGCGATCAAGCGCCGGCGGCGTGGCAGGGTGATTCGGCTCGAACTCGAGTCGGGCATGCCCGATTCGCTCGAGGCGGCGCTGCGCGAAGAATTGGGCCAGAACGATGCTATCGTAACCGAAAGCGGCTCATTTCTGGGACTGACCGATCTTGAGGCGATCGTCGACGAAGATCGCCCCGATCTGAAATTCACGCCGTACGCACCGCGCTTTCCCGAACGCATCAGGGAATTCGGCGGCGATTGTTTTGCCGCGATCCGGGCGAAGGACATCGTTGTTCATCACCCCTATGAATCCTTTGACGTCGTGCTGGCGTTTCTACGTCAAGCGGCGGCTGATCCCGACGTCGTCGCGATAAAGCAGACGCTGTACCGCGCGGGCAAGCAGCCCGCCGTCATCAACGCGCTGATCGCGGCGGCCGAGGCAGGAAAATCGGTCACCGCGGTGGTCGAATTGAAGGCACGGTTCGACGAGGAGCAGAACCTCCTATGGGCATCGGCGTTGGAGCGCGCCGGCGTACAGGTCGTCTACGGTTTCATGGAATGGAAAACGCACGCCAAGGTGTCGATGGTGGTACGCCGCGAGGCAGGCGTCTTCCGCACCTATTGTCACTTCGGCACCGGGAATTATCATCCGATCACCGCAAAGATATACACTGATCTCAGCTTCTTCACTGCCGATCCTCGCATCGGCAACGACGCTGCCCAGATGTTCAATTATGTCACCGGTTATGTCGAGCCGAGCGGAATGGCGCTCGTGTCGCTGAGCCCGCGCGATCTGCGCTCGCGCCTGACCGCGCTGATCGACGCCGAGATCGAGCAAGCCAAGGCGGGGAAGGCCGCTGCGATCTGGGCCAAGATGAACTCGCTGGTCGATCCGGCCATTATCGAGAAGCTTTACGAGGCGAACGCCGCCGGGGTGGAGATCGATCTGGTCATTCGCGGTATCTGCTGTTTGCGGCCCGGCCTGGAAGGGTTGTCCGAGAATATTCGCGTCAAATCGGTGATCGGACGTTTCCTCGAGCACAGCCGCATCTGGTGTTTCGGCAACGGCAAGGCGCTGCCCAACGATGATGCCAAGGTTTTCATCTCCTCGGCCGACTGGATGCCGCGCAATTTCGATCGCCGCGTCGAATATATGCTGCCGATCGAGAACCATACCGTGCACGACCAGATTCTCGATCAGGTGATGGTCGCAAATCTGATCGACAACGAACAGAGCTGGGACCTGCAACCGGATGGTAGCTACATCCGGGAAACACCGGGTGATACGCCGTTTAATCTCCACCGCTATTTCATGACCAACCCGTCGCTCTCGGGTCGCGGTGCGGCGCTCACCACCAGCGAGTCGGTGCCCAAACTCTCGCTCAGACGCCGGCGTTGAGCGACGTCATGACGACCTCGTTCCGAAAAACACGCCTCGATGCGCGAAGCGAGAACCGTACGGGCATCATCGACATCGGATCGAACTCGATTCGCCTCGTCGTCTATCAAGGCCCTGATCGATTGCCCGCGATCCTGTTCAACGAAAAGGTAATGGCAGGGCTCGGTCGTCATCTCGCCGAGACAGGCACGATCGGCGCGGACGGGATAGCGGTGGCGCGCACGGCGATCGGTCGCTTCGCCGCCGTCGCGCGGGAGATGGAGGTCACGCGGCTCCGCACAGTTGCCACTGCCGCGGTGCGTGATGCGTCGAACGGCGACGAGCTGATCGAAATCGCGCGCGAAGCCGGCCTCCAAGTGGAGCTGCTGTCGGGCGGTCAGGAGGCACTCGCTGCGGGTTACGGCGTGCTGTCAGCGATCCCCGATGCCGACGGGATTGTCGGCGATCTGGGCGGCGGCAGTCTTGAGTTGATCCGCGTATGGCAGGGCCTGGTCCAGGACAGCATTTCTTTCCCGCTCGGTGTGCTGCGGATCGCCGCGCTCCGCGCCAAGGGGCCAGGCGCCCTCGAACGCCATGTCGCTAAATCGCTTGCCGCGGCGGGCTGGAGCGGACGGGGGGAGGGCCTGCCGCTCTATCTGGTTGGCGGTTCGTGGCGCGCGTTGGCCCGGCTCGATATGCATCTTACCGATTATCCGCTGCCCGTGATCCACCAATATGCGATGTCACAGCGCGAGATAGCGCGGCTGGGGCGCACCATCAGCCACGTGCCGAAGCAGGCGCTGCGCGAAGCGCCCGGGCTGTCGGGTGGCCGCGCGGCGACCTTGGGAGACGCTGCCGCCTTG
>JBDSKT010000060.1:0-7269 GCA_039916765.1 Sphingomonas sp. | reverse complement strand
TGGGTCGTGCCGCACCAGGCCAATGCCCGCATCCTCGACGCCACCGCGCGCAAGCTCGGTCTGGCGCCGGAAAAGGTCATCGTGACCGTCGATCGGCATGCCAATACCTCGGCCGCCTCGGTGCCGCTCGCACTCGATGTCGCGGTGCGCGACGGGCGGATAAAACGCGGCGACCTCATCGTGCTCGAGGCGATGGGCGGGGGTTTTACTTGGGGCGCGGCAGTAGTTCGCTTCTAGGTATTGTTACGTAGAGGCAACAAAGTCCTTTCGTCTTGTACTCTCATTGTGTTAGTGGTGTTTTTTCTCGCCTGGGGAGGGGCGATGAGTATGGTGCCTGCCGGTACATTGACACGAGCCGATCTGGCGGAAGCGCTGCACCACGAAGTGGGACTGTCGCGCGCCGATTCGGCAAAGCTGGTCGAACAGGTTTTGCGGCATATGTGCGAAGCGCTGGCGCAGGGGGAAAACGTCAAAATTTCCGGTTTCGGCACGTTCGTGCTGCGCGACAAGGGCGAGCGTGTCGGCCGCAACCCCAAGACCGGTGTCGAAGTGCCGATCGCGCCGCGCCGCGTGCTGACGTTCCGCGCGAGCCAGATGATGCGCGATCGCATCGTCGAGGCGGTCTGACGAACGCGATGTCCGGCGCCGCGGACAAGGCGGCTGGCGCCTATCGCACGATCGGGGAATTGTCGCGCGATACGGGGCTGCCGCAGCATATCCTGCGCTATTGGGAAACGCGCTTCCCGCAGCTTCGCCCGCTGCAGCGCGCTGGCAATCGCCGCTACTACCGACCCGACGACGTGGCTCTGGTCTTGCGCATCCATGCGATGCTCAACCAGGAAGGCTATACGATTCGCGGCGTGCAGAAATTGCTGACGGGCGAACGCAAGCGGCCGGCCGATGCCCTGCCGGCTGCCACGTCCGACGGCATGGGCCTGGCGCCGCTGCGCGCCATCCGCGCGACGCTCGCCTCCGCCTTGTCGGACGATCGCCCCTAAAGCGGGGCGATGCCGCGCGCGAGCATGTCGGCGACCGCGTCGGCAATGGCTTCGGGCGTTTCGTCCGCGGCCCAGACGCCGTAGCGCAGACCCAGGAACACGTTCATCCCCATGATCGCCCAAGCATGGACCTCGGCGATGTCGCGGCGAATTTCGCCGCGTTCGGCGCCGGCCTTGAGCCGGGCCGCGATCCGTTCGGCTGTCGTGGTGTAGTGTAGCCGGAAGCTTTCCGGATCGACGAACTCGGCCTCGTCGATGATCCGGTAGATTTCCTTGTGCCCGCGGACAAAGGCGATGAACTCTCGCAGGCCGGCGCGTTCGGCCGCGATCTGGTTCGTGGCGGCGCGGATGCTCGGCGCTACCTGATCGCGGACCTGATCGGACATGTCGCGCACCAGGGCGCGGAACACCGCGTCCTTCGAATCGAAATAGGTATAGAAGCTGCCCAAGGCGACGCCGGCGCGCCGCGTGATGCCGCTCACCGACGCTTCGTGGAATCCCTTTTCGCCGAATTCGCCGGCTGCCGCGTCGAGGATCGCGCGGAGCGTCTTTCGCCCGCGCTCGGTTCGCGGTGCCTTTCCTTCGCTCGCGGCGGAGATCAACTCGGCGGTGGGAATGGCGGCGTCCGGCCCTGCCGGCGTTGCAGCAACGACACGCTTTGCGGACATTCGCTTCTTCTCCCAATACCAAGTTGAAACTTGGTTCATGTTTCATTATAGCGACTTCAAACGGCGTACAACCCCGTCATCCGCTGCGGCGGCGACGGAGAGCAACCGGCGCCGCAGGAGGGGAGATTACCATGTCACGCCTGTCTTCGTCGCGCCTGGCGCTCAGTGTCGGTGTCGCTATCGGCGCCTTGTCGGCCACGCCGGCCTTTGCACAAGCGACGCCGAGCCCGACGCCTGCGGAACAAGTGGCGACCCCTGATGGCGACATCCTAGTGACGGCGCGCCGCCGCGAGGAGACCCTGCTCAGCGTGCCCGTCGCGATCACCGCCTTCACCGCCGACAAGCTTGAAAAGACCGGCGCGACCGATCTCACGGACATTCAGAATACCACCCCGAACACGACCCTCAAAGATGCGCGCGGTACCAATTCCACCCTCGCCGCCTTTATTCGCGGCGTCGGTCAACAGGATCCGGTTCCCGGGTTCGAGGCGGGCATCGGCATCTATCTCGACGATGTATACCTGAACCGCCCGCAGGCCGCGGTGCTCGACGTATACGATGTCGAGCGGATCGAGGTGCTGCGCGGACCGCAGGGAACGCTGTACGGTCGCAACACGATCGGCGGAGCGGTGAAATATGTCACTAAGCGGTTGCCCGACCATTTCGAGGCGAACCTCAAGGCGACGTACGGCAGCTATAACCAGGCCGACGGCATCATCAGCCTGGCGACCCCGATCGGCGCAGGGTTCAAGATCGGCGTCTCCGGCGCGCGGCTGACGCGCGACGGGTTCGGACGCAACCTCAACCTCAACATCGACAATTACAACAAGGACATCTGGGCCGGCCGCGCCACGGTCGAGTTCGAATCGCCCGACCAGCGGATGTCGATCCGTGTCACCGCCGATTACACCCACGACAAATCGAACGCGCGTAACGGGCATCGCATGTTCGCCGGGTTGTTGACCGGCTCCCCTGTATTGTCGAACGTCTATGACACCAATTCGGGGCTCAATTCGCCGAAGGAGGATATCTGGGCCGGCGGCGTGTCGATGGTGGCGGAAGGACAGTTGAGCGATCACGTGTCCATCAAGAGCGTCAGCGCCTTCCGCAAGGACCGCAGCTACACGCCGATCGATTTCGATTCGACGCCTTCGGTCGATGTCGATGTGCCCGCGATCTACAAGAACGAGCAGACCAGCCAGGAATTCCAGCTCTCGTACAAGAGCGACAAGCTCAACGGAATCGTCGGCTTCTACTATCTCGGCGCGAAGGCGCAGACCGGGTTCGACGTGCTGCTTTATACGACGGGCGGAGCGATTCTTCCTCAGCTCGATGCCTATACGCGGGGCGATGTGCGAACCGAAACCGAGTCCGTTTACGGCGACTTCACCTATGATTTCACTCGGCAGTTTAGTTTATCGCTTGGCGGTCGCTACACGTGGGACGAACGTAATTCGACGATCTTCAAGCAGAACTACCTCGGCGGGCCGACCAGCGAATTTGGGGGCAACCCAGTCGCGTTCGGCGCTCCTGCGACCGATTTCAACGGCGTGGCCAATTTCCGTCGCTTCACCCCGCGCGCATCGCTCGCGTTCAAGCCGGATGCCGATCAACTCTTCTACGCATCCTATTCCGAAGGATTCAAAGGCGGCGGGTTCGACCCGCGCGGCTCCGGAACGTCCGCGCCGATCTCCAACCCCGCCGCCGGGCGGACGTATCAGGACATCTACAATTATCTCGCGTTCAAGCCCGAGAGCGTGAACAGCTACGAGATCGGCTGGAAGGGCGCGGCGTTCGACCGGCGCCTGACCTGGGCGCTCGACGGCTTCTATGCCGACTATACCGACGTGCAGATCCCCGGCGCCACCGGATGCGTCTCGGGCGGAGTCCAGACCTTCTGCGGTGCCACGACCAACGCTGGCAAGGCGTGGATCAAGGGCCTTGAACTCGAGACCAACGCAGTGCTGGCTCGCGGCTTCGCCGGTCCCGGATCCAACGTCACCTTCACCGGCGCGCTCGGCTATATCGAGCCGAAGTTCAAACGCTTCATCGGCCTGACCGGCAATTTCGTCGGCGCGACGCAGGCCGACATCGCCGATGTCAGCGTGTTCCAGAACACGCCCAAATGGACCGTCTCGGGCACGCTCGGCGCCAATTTGCCGATGGGAGACAACAATCTCAACGCCCAGACGACGGTGTCGTATCGCAGCGAAACACACCAGTTCAACACCGCCAGCGCACTGCTCGACCAGCCGGGATACACATTACTCGATGCGCACCTGACCTATTCCTTCGGTCACGGCCGCTACTCGATCGGCGTCCACGGCAAGAACCTGACCAACGTGCACTACAAGACCGGCGGCTACCAATATCTCTATGCCAAGGCCGACGGTACCTTCACCGACGCGTTCGGCAAGCCGGTGCCGGCGGGGACCTATGTTCCCAACCTCGGCAAGGAAGGCATCGGCACGGTGTTCTACGGCAACCCGCGCCAGGTGTTCGGCACGATCACCGCCAAGTTCTGATCGATCGAACAGCGTGGGGACCGGTCGCCGGCGGCGAGTGACCGGTCCCCCCGTTTCATCCTCGCTCACCGCTCGCGCGTCGCGGCGAATTTCACCTTAGGGTAGCGATCGGCGACATAGCCCACCTCCCACGCGGTCTTGGCGAGGAAGACGGGATTGGCGTCGCGGTCCTTGGCCATCGCGCCGCGGTTGAGGTCCATGAACGCCTTGAGGTCAGCCGGGTCCTCGGCGGAAATCCAGCGCGCGGTATCGAACGGCGCCGGCTCCAGTCCCGCCGCAACCTTGTACTCCGCATCGAGCCTCGAGAGCAGCACGTCGAGCTGGAGCTGGCCGACCACACCGATGATCCAGTTCGAGCCGATGTCGGGATAAAAGACCTGCGTCACGCCCTCCTCCGCCATGTCATCCAATGCCTTGCGTAGCTGCTTCGTCTTGGTCGGGTCCTTCAAGACCACGCGGCGCAGGATTTCGGGCGCGAAATTGGGCAGCCCGGTGAAGCGGATCGCGGCCTTTTCGCTGAGCGTATCGCCGACCCGGAGCGTGCCGTGGTTAGGAATGCCGATGATGTCGCCGGGAAACGCCTGGTCGGCGAGTTCGCGGTTCTGCGCGAAGAACAGGATCGGCGAATGCACCGCGATCGGCTTGCCGTGGCCGGTCGGGGTGAGCTTCATCCCTCGTTTGAACGTGCCCGAACATAACCGCATGAAGGCGATGCGGTCGCGGTGCTGCGGATCCATATTGGCTTGCACCTTGAAAACGAACCCGGTGACCTCGGGATATCCGGGCGCGATCGGTGCCGGTTCGGCGGGCTGCGAGCGCGGGCCCGGGGCGTGGCGGGCGAGCGCGTCGATCAACTCGGCGACGCCGAAATCCTTGAGCGCGGAGCCGAAATAGACCGGCGTCAGGTCGCCGTGGCGGTACGCATCGCCGTCGAATTCGGCATAGCCCGCTTGTGCCAGCTCGATCTCGTCGCGGATCGCCTCGGGGAGCGTTGGCGCGCTTTCGACCTTGCCCTGGAAGGTGCGGCTGTCGCCCTCGGGCCGGGTGACCTGATCGCGGTGCAGGTCGTAGATACCCTCGAAATCGCTGCCCAGCCCGACCGGCCAGCTCATCGGCGTGACATCGAGCGCGAGCACGTCGGCGATCTCGTCGAGCAGATCGAACGGCGAACGACCCTCGCGATCGACCTTGTTGACGAAGGTGATGATCGGCACCGAGCGCAGCCGGCACACCTCGAACAGCTTGCGCGTCTGCGCCTCGATCCCGCGCGCCGCATCGATCACCATCACCGCCGAATCGACCGCCGTCAGCGTGCGGTAGGTATCCTCGCTGAAATCCTCGTGCCCCGGCGTGTCGAGCAGGTTGAAGGTGATGCCGTCCTTCTCAAAGGTCATCACGGACGACGTGACCGAGATGCCGCGCTGCTGCTCGATCTTCATCCAGTCCGAGCGCGCGCGGCGGTTCTGCCCCCGCGCCTTGACCTCGCCGGCGAGATGGATCGCGCCGCCGACATAGAGCAGCTTTTCGGTCAGCGTGGTCTTGCCCGCATCGGGGTGAGAGATGATCGCGAAGGTGCGGCGGTCGGAAGCTTGGCTCATCGCCTGCGCCTAGGGCCTGGCGTGGTTTCGCTCAACCGCGACGCTGCCGGCGCCGGCGAATCTTCACAAACTTCACACGCTGACGCGGAATTCCGTCGCGTCGCCGGCGCGTGCGTGGCGCGTTGGTGGCGCGTGAGCGGTGAAGGATGCTGAAACGAGCGAGGCATGACGCGAGGATAACGCGAAACGAGGTGTGTAGGACAGCGAGGATCAGCCGGTGAGGCCGATCGTCATCGTGCAGTGCTTCTCGCCCCCCGGCGCGACGGTGAACACGCCGGGCTTGTCGCGGAAATCGCTGGTGAAGCCTTCCGGGTCGGCGATGCCGTGCCACGGCTCGATGCAGATGTAATGGCCGCCCGGCTTGGTCCAGATGCCGAGCATCGGCGTGTCGGGAAACGCGATGTCGAGCCGGGGACCGGTCGGCGCGCCATAGGTCACGGCTTGCGAGCGGACCGTATCCCAGATCAACGCATCGTCGTCGAACAGATCATCGCGCAGGTGCAGCGTGCGCCCGCCGAGCGGGGAGGGCCGCGTGGCAGATACGATCAGGCCGTCCGGCGTGAGCTGGCGGAGCGGTTCAGGTTCGTCGGCATCGAACACGATGCGGTGGTCGGCGCGCGGCTCGCCATAAGGCAACGGCCAGGCGAAGGCGGGGTGGAAGCCGAACTGTGCGGGCATCGGCGTCTCGCCCCGGTTGGCGATGGTCGCGGCGAGCGTCAGCGTCGCGCCATCGATCATGAAGGCGATATCGAGCGCGAAGGCGAAGGGGTAGGCGGCGCGCGTTGTGTCATTGTCGGTCAGGCGGAAGGTGGCGCTCGACGGAGTGTGCTCGACCAATGCGAAGGTCGAATGGCGCGCGAAACCATGCTTCGCCATCGGATATTCGACCCCGTCGAGCCGGATCACGCCGCCGTTTACCACGCCGATCACCGGAAACAGGATCGGTGCGTGGCCGGTCCAGAACGCCGGATCGGCATCGGTCATCAGCTCGCGACCCTTGGCATCGCGCAGGTGCGTGAGCTCGGCGCCGAGCGGGTTGATCGCGGCGGACAGGGTGCCGGATGCGATCTCGATCAGGTCAGCCACGAAGCGCCGCGCCGAGTTTCATCGCCGCCGCGACGACCTTGTCGGCGACCGCCTTCAGCGCATCCTCGGTGAAGCTCTTATCGCCGGGTTGGAGCGTGATCTCGACCGCCATCGAGCGAACATCGTCGCGTTCGAACAGGTCGAACAGCCGCGCGGCGACGATCACCGCCTTGTCCGCGCCGCGCACCGCCCGCACCAGCGCGTCGGCGGTGAGCCCGGCGGGGACGGCGAAGGCGAAGTCGCGCTTGACCGCCTGGAGCGCGGGCGGTGCGTAGGCCGGGCGCATTAAGCCGCCCGACCCCTTGGCTTCTCGCCTGGCGGGGACGGCGTCCAGGTACAGCTCGACCGCCGCGACCGGGCCGTCGAGATCGAACGCCTTGAGCGTCGCTGGATG
>JBDSKT010000059.1:0-8451 GCA_039916765.1 Sphingomonas sp. | reverse complement strand
GGGCCGACGCCGTAGAAGAAGGCGTATTTGCCGATCCCGGCCTTCTTCTTGTGGAAACCGTTCATCACGAAGCGGCCCGACGCGTCGAAGGTCAAGTCCTCGCCGTTGACTACTTCGCGGCGGTAGTCGTGATCGACCGCATCCTTGTCGGCCGGCGCGATCAGCGCCTCGATCCGCTCGCTGAGCGTGACGCCCCACGGCAGATCGTAGCCCATCAGGCACTGGCGGTCGGGGCTGACCGCGATCGTCACCTGGGTGCATCCGTCGGGCGAATTGGCGAGGACCGTGTTGCGAAGCGAGGCGGGGATGGCGCAGCGCAGCTTGTCATCGACAAGCTGGACGGCCGCTCCCTTGTAAATCCCCCTCGCCACGATGGTTACCCCGCACACGCCGGGCAGACGTTTTCATTCCCGGAATCGGCCCATGCCGGTCCCGGGCGCTGCGTTCGACGCATGCGCGTTGAGTCTGCCCCTCAATGAAAGAAGGAGTAACTCGGGTCGGTCGGGGATACAAGGGGATTACACGGGATTTTACGGGAAAAAGCAGTATCCGTTTCGATTTTCCGGGGATTTATTGTTCGGCATCGGCGGTCGTTCTTGCTGTGTTCGCGCTAGACTCGCCCGGTCGGCGCCCAAACCGTATTCGGCCCGCATGGACGTGCGATATTTTGGGCCGCCCAAGACGATCATTTCGACGGCTGGGTCGTCCTGGCCGCCGCCGTATTGGCGGTGGGGTCGTTCTGCGCGCCGGGCGCGACGCCGAGTTCGGCGAGCGGCTCGTTCGTGGGATTGGCGGCGGGCGCGCTTTGGTTGACCGCGACGAGATTGGCGACGACCTCCGGCCGGGCGCCGCCGACGACCCTGACCGGTCGTTCGCGGCTTGCGGTGCTGAACACCGCCGCCGCCAGCCCGATCAGCAACAGCACGGCGGCCAGGCCGATCATACCGACCTTAACCCGCTGCGAGGCCTGGCCCCTGTCCTGTCCGCTCGTCATCGCCACTGTGGCATAAATGTAACGCGGAACGATCGTCTTGTCGATGCCACGCTCCGTCGCATCTCAATCCTGCCGTAGCCACGCCTGCGCCGGCAGCCCCTTGGCCGCCAGCCATTCGCGATTGTAGATCGTCGAGAGGTAGCGGAATCCGGTGTCGCACAGGATCGTGACGACGCGCGATCCGCTGCCCAATTCCTTCGCCAGGCGGATCGCCCCCGCGACGTTGATGCCCGAAGACAACCCCAGGCACAGCCCGTCGTCGGCAAGCAGCCGCCCGACCCATTCCAGACCCTCGTCGTCGGAAATGCGATATTGCGTATCCACCGGCGCGCCCTCCAGATTGGCGGTGATCCGCCCCTGGCCGATCCCCTCGGCGACCGACGACCCTTCCGACTTCAGCTCGCCGTGCGCATAATATTCGTACAGTGCGGCGCCGTGCGGATCGCTGAGCGCGATAGTCACCTTTTCGTCTTTCGCTTTCAGCCCCAGCCCGACCCCGGCGAGCGTGCCGCCCGTGCCCACCGCGCAGGTGAAGCCGTCGATCCGCCCGTCCATCTGGGTCCAGATCTCTTCCGCCGTGCCGACGATGTGCGCCCGCCGGTTCGCGACATTGTCGAACTGGTTCGCCCAGATCGCGCCCGGGGTTTCTCCGGCGATCCGCCGCGACGTGTGAACGAAATGCGCGCAATTCGAATAGGGCGCGGCCGGCACCAGCACGAGTTCGGCGCCCAGCGCGCGAAGCGTGTCCATCTTCTCGCGGCTCTGCGTCTCGGGCATGACGATGACCGTCCGGTAACCCTTGGCGTTGCCGACCAGCGCCAGCCCGATGCCGGTATTGCCCGCCGTCCCCTCGACGATCGTCCCGCCGGGCGCGAGCTGGCCCTTCGCCTCGGCATCCTCGACGATGAACAGGGCGGCGCGGTCCTTCACCGAGGCGCCGGGATTGACGAATTCGCACTTGCCGAAAATGTCGGCACCGGCGACCTCGCTCGGCCCCTTCAACCGGACGAGCGGCGTGTTGCCGATGAGCGCGAGCGTGTCGGGGAGCGTTGCCATGCCCCTAAATGGCGTGGCCGCGCCGCCGGGGCAAGCAAGCGAAGGTTGGCCGCTGCCAAGCCAGCGCCGGGTCAGGCGCGCGGATGGGCATTGCGGTAAACGTCCATCAGGTGCGCGGCATCGACCTGGGTGTAGATCTGCGTCGAGCTGAGGCTGACATGGCCGAGCAGTTCCTGCAGCGCCCGCAAGTCCGCGCCGCGCCCGAGCAGGTGGGTCGCGAACGAATGCCGCAGCGCGTGCGGCGTGGTTCGCTCGCCCAGCCCCAGCCGCCCGCGCGCCGCCTGCACCGCGCGGCGGATCAGCGCGGGCGACAGCGCGCCGCCCTTCGCGCCGCGGAACAGCGCACCGTCCCTTGGCAGCGGCCAGGGACATGCACCGACATACGCGTCGATCGCCTCGCGCACCTGCGACAGCAGCGGGATGATCCGTGTCTTGCCGCGCTTGCCCGTCACGCTCAGCGTCGCGCCGAGCGGCAGCACCGCTGCGGTCAGCCCGACGGCCTCGCCGATCCGCAGCCCCGCGCCGTACAGCAGAAGGAGCACCGCCCAATCGCGCGCGCCGATCCACCCCTCCGCCGCGTTTTCGGCGACATCCTCCGCCAGCGCGACCGCCTCGTCGGGCGAAATGGGGCGCGGCACGCCCTTCTTGACGCGCGGGCCGCGCAGCCGCGGCATCTCGACGCCCGCGAACGACAGGAAGCCGCGAACGGCGGACAATTCGCGCGCCGCCGACGCATTGCCCAGCCCCTGCCCGCGCCGATGCGCGAGATAGGCTCGAACGTCGGCGGCGGTGATTCGCGTCAGCGACGCCGAATCGACCGCCGAACCCCAATGCTCCGCGAGAAAGCGCGCGACCCGCTCGGCGGTCGCCTGATACGCCCGCACGGTATGCGCCGAGCGCCGTCGGTCGCGCGCGAGATGCTCAGCCCAGGCGGCGGCAAGCGGTTCCATCGGCCCGGAATAGCGTAACCGCCGCACCGCCGCCAGACGAACGCGAGACCGGATTTTAACCAATCCCGGCAATGATGTGCCCGATGAGTGCCTCCGTCCCGCGTGAAGCCGAGCGTCTTGCCGCGCTCGACGAGTTCGATCTCGACGGCACGCGCCCCGAGCCCGCGCTCGATGCGGTGGTGTCGCTCGCTGCATCGATCAGCGGTTTCGCCAATGCAGCGATCGCCATTGCGTGCGAGAACACGCTGCTGGCCAAGGCGCTTCACGGCCATGGCGCGCTGATCGCGCCGCGCCGCCACAGCTTCGCCGATCGCGTGATCGAGAGCGGGAGGCCGATCGTCATCCGCAACGCGCTCGACGATCCGGGGGCGTTGAAGAACATGTACGTAACCGGCAGCGCGAAGCTGCGCGCGTATGCCGGTTTCCCGATCATGGTCGATATCGCGGGCGAGCGGATGGCGATCGGTCTGCTGTGCGTCCACGATCCCGAACCCAGGACGCTCGATCCGGGGGTGCTCGATCGGCTTGCCGAGCTGACGCTCGTGGCCGAGGCGCTCATCGCCAGCCGCCGCTCGGTCCGCGCCGCGCAAAACGCCGCGCGCACCGCGGACGCAGCGTCGCGCAGCCTGCAACGCCAGGACCGGACCTTCCGCCAGGCCGAACGAATGGCGCGAGTGGGGTCGTGGCGCTACAAACTGGACGATGCGCGGCTCGAATGGTCGGACGAGGTGTACCGGATCCACGGTCTCGAACCCGGCGCGTTACCCGAATTGAACCGCGCGCTGGATTTCTATCCGCCGCACGCCCGCGCCGTCGCCAGCCAGGCGATCGCCGACGCGATCGGCCACGGCATCGCATTCGACATCGAAACCGACTTCATCACCGCCAAGGGCGAGCATCGCCGGGTGCGCAGCATGGGCGAGCTGGAACGGGACGAAGGCCGCCCGGTCGCGATCATCGGCACGGTGCAGGACGTGACCGAACGCCACCGGCTCGAACAAAGTTTGCGCACGTCCGCGAACGTCGATGAAGTGACCGGGATCGCCAACCGTGCCAGCTTCAATCGCACACTCGAATCGTCGATGATCCGCGCGGGCGAACAATGCTCCGCGCTGATGCTCGCGCTGATCGATCTCGACGACTTCAAGGCCGTCAACGATACATACGGGCATCTTGCCGGCGACGAAGTATTGCGCGCGATCGGCGCCCGGTTACGCCAGCCATGGCTTTCGGGCAGCTTCGCCGCGCGGCTCGGCGGCGACGAATTCGCGCTCATCGTCGAAAATCCAGTGCTCGCCGCCGATCCGGCCGCGTTCGCCCGCCGGCTTTCCACCGCACTCGCCGCGCCGGCGATGATCTCGATCGGCGCCATCCCGGTGTCCGGCACGGTCGGCACCTCGGTGCTGAGCGACGATATCGAGGCGATGCGCGATCTGATGCACGCCGCCGATTCGGCATTGTACGACGGCAAGCGCCGCCGGCGCGGGCGAGCGATGCTGATCGACGAACGCCGCGACCTGCACCGCGCCGGCAACCGATAGGTTCACGCGGGCGCGCCGACCCGCCATATGGGCGCGATGTCCCGCGCTCGCGTCCTCGTCATGAACTCCGCGCTTGGCCCGCTCGATTACCGCGTGCCGCACGGCATGAGCGTCGAGCCGGGGTCGATCGTGGTCGCGCCGCTCGGGCCGCGCCAGCTGCTCGGCGTGGTGTGGGAGCCGGAGCGGATGCCGTCCGACGCCGAGGTCGGCGACAACCGCCTGCGCAACCTGATGGGCGTGATGCCGGTGCCGCCGCTCGCCGCGCCGCTGCGCCGGCTGATCGAATGGACCGCGAATTATTATCTCGCGCCGCCGGCCACGGTCGCGCGGATGGCGATGCCGTCCACGTCGGCGCTCGAAGGCGCGCGTACCGTCACCGAATATTGCGCGACAGGCACGGTGCCCGAACGCCTGACCCCGCAGCGCGCGCAGGCGCTGGAGCGGATCCACGACCGGCAGGGCCTGATCCGCGAGCTCGCGATCGCCGCCGACGTGTCCGACGGCGTGATCCGCGGCCTGGTCAAGACCGGGGCGATCGAGCCGGTCGAGGTCGATATCGACAGCCCCTTCCCGCTCCCCGACCCCGATCACGCCGCCCCCGCGCTCTCGCCCGACCAGCGCGCCGCCGCGCGGGCGCTCGTCGCCGATGTCGAGGCGCACGCCTTCCATCCTACCCTGCTCGACGGGGTGACGGGGTCGGGCAAGACGGAGGTGTATTTCGAGGCCATCGCGGCGGCGATCCGCGCCGGGCGGCAGACCTTGGTCATGCTCCCCGAAATCGCGCTGACCGAGCCGTTCCTCCAGCGCTTCGCCGCGCGCTTCGGGTGCGAGCCGGTCGCCTGGCATTCGGGGCTGCGCCAGTCGCAGCGCAGGCGGGCGTGGCGTGCGATCACGTCCGGGCAGGCGCTGGTCACCGTCGGCGCGCGCTCGTCGCTGTTCCTACCCTATGCCAACCTCGCCCTGATCGTCGTCGACGAGGCGCACGAGACGAGCTTCAAGCAAGAGGAGGGCGTGCACTACCACGCCCGCGACGTCGCGGTGATGCGCGGCAAGTTCGAGCGCGTGCCGGTCGTGCTCGCCTCCGCCACCCCGGCGATCGAGACTCGGCAGCAGGTCGAGATCGGCAATTACGCCGAGCTGAAATTGCCCGGCCGTTGGGGTGCGGCGGAAATGCCAGCGATCCACCCGATCGACCTGCTCGAAACGCCACCCGAGCGCGGTCGCTGGATCGCGCCGCCGCTGGTCGCCGCGATCGACGAGACGCTCGCGCGCGGCGAACAGGTGCTGCTGTTCCTCAACCGCCGCGGCTTCGCCCCGCTGACGCTGTGCCGCACCTGCGGCCACCGCTTCCAATGTCCCAATTGCACCGCATGGATGGTTGAGCACCGCCTCGTCCGCCGCCTTGCGTGCCACCATTGCGGGCATGTCGAGCCGGTGCCCCGCGCCTGCCCCGAATGCGGCAACGAGGACACGCTGGTCGCGGTCGGCCCCGGTGTCGAGCGGATCGCCGACGAGGTGGTCAAGTTCTGGCCCGAAGCGCGCGTGGCACAGGTCACCTCGGACACGATCTGGTCCCCGGCCAAGGCCGCTGAGTTCGTCGGGCGGATGGAGGCAGGCCACATCGACATCGTCATCGGCACGCAGCTCATCACCAAGGGCTATCACTTCCCGAACCTCACCCTCGTCGGCGTGATCGACGCCGATCTCGGGCTTGGCGGCGGCGATCTGCGCGCGGCGGAGCGCACCTTTCAGCAAATCATGCAGGTGTCGGGACGCGCCGGGCGCGGCGCCAAGCCGGGGCATGTCTTCATCCAGACGCACGACCCCAAGGCGCAGGTGATGCGCGCGCTCATCTCGGGCGACGCCGATGCCTTCTATGCCGCCGAGACCGAGGCACGGCGCGAAGCGGGCGCCCCGCCGTTCGGCCGCTTCGCCGGGATCGTGATCAGCTCGGAAGACCAGGGCGCGGCGCACGAGATCGCGCGAGCCATCGGCCGCACCGCGCCGACGATCGACGGCATGCACGTCTACGGCCCCGCCCCCGCCCCGCTGGCGATGCTTCGCGGCCGCCATCGCTACCGCCTGCTCGTCCATGCCCGCCGCGCGCTCGACGTGCAGGACGTGATCCGCGACTGGCTCGGCGCCCTCGATTGGCCCTCGAAGGTGCGCGTGGTGGTGGACGTCGATCCGTACAGCTTCGTCTGACGGGCGGGACGGCATGACGATTTGCCCTGTCCTACACGCCGCCAAGCTGGCAAATCGGCGCTGATGGTCCGCTCGCTCGCATTCCTCTCCCCGTCGCTTCGCCCCTCGCCCGATCATCGGAAGGTTAGCGATGCAGCGCGTTATCGTGACCTTTGCGCATGGCCGCGGCTTGCCCTCGCGCTGTTGCTGCTCGTTCTGGCGCTCGCCATCGCGCCCGGCGCGGCGCGCGCCGACGACATCCAGGCGACCGCGCGCGGCGTGGTGCGGGTCGTCACCATCGCGATGGTCGATGAAAAGGTCGTCGGCTTCGGCCATGGCAGCGGTTTCGCGGTCGGTCCCAACCGGATCGTCACCAACGCGCATGTCGTCGAGCTGGCGCAGCGCTATCCCGACAATGTCGTCATCGGCGTCGTCCCGTCGGAGGGCAGCAAGAGCTATCAGGGCAAGGTGGTCGCGTTCGACGCGGCGCGCGATCTCGCGCTGATCGAGTTCACCGGCAAACCCGTGCCGACCGTCGCGCTATATTCGGGTCCGGTCGATGAAGGCGGCACGGTGGTCGCGCTCGGCTATCCGGGCAATGTCGATCTCGCCACCGCGCAATCGTCGACCGACTATATCCACCCGCTCTCGCCGGTGCGCTCGGAGGGCGTTTTCTCGGGGCGGCGGTCGCTGTCCGGGACGGACGTGCTGCTCCACACCGCCGGTATCGCGCGCGGCAATTCGGGCGGCCCGCTGCTCGATCCGTGCGGGCGCGTCGTCGGGGTCAATTCGGCGGTCACGCAAACCGAGGACGGCGACACCAGCTTCGCCTTCGCGATCGCCGATTCGGCGCTGATCCAGTTCCTCAATGAAGCCAAGCAGCCCTTCGCCTCGGTCGGTGGCCCATGCCGCAGCATGGCCGAGCTGATGAAGCAGGACAGCGACGCCGACGCGCAGGCCGCCGCCACCGCCGAAACCGCCCGTCGCGATGCCGCCGCCAAGACCGCGCTGGCCCACGAATCGGCGCTCGCCAAGGCGCGCGACGATGCCGAACGCGGGCGCGAGAACATCATCGCCATCGCCGCCGTGCTGCTCGTCGCCGGCGCGCTGGCGATCGGCGGCGCGGGCATGCTGGAGATGCGAGCGCGGCGCCGCGCCGCGCTGTGGACGCTCGGCGGCGGTGTCGTGCTGCTGATCGCGGCGGGGCTGGCATTCTTCCTGCGGCCGACCACCGAACCCGTCTTACCGCCCGAGGCGGCGGCCGTCGCGCCGCCGGTCAGCTCGAGCGCCGCGCTCGGCAAGCTCGTCTGCACCGTCCAACCAGATCGCAGTCGCGTCGTGTCCTCCGCAGTCAGTGACCTCACGCTCGACTGGGGCGGGCATGGATGCATGAACGAGCGCACGCAATATGCCGAGGACGGCAGCAAGTGGGACCGCGTGCTCGTACCCGGCGAGGAGCAGACCGTGTCGGTGCTGCAATTCGACCCCGGGACCCGCGCCTACACCGCCAGCCGCTATTTCCTCAGCGCGGACCAGATGGACACGCTGCGCAAGATCCGTTCGCAGGTGACGGTCAAGGCGTGCTCGGCGGACGAAGCTGGGCGCGCCAATCTCGCCAGCCAGCAGGCCGCGATCCGCACGACGCTGCCAACCTATCCCAACGAAAAGATCGTCTACGCCTGCAAGCCGGCGGGCTGATCCGGTTTTGCTCCGCGCACCCAGAACG
>JBDSKT010000058.1:0-3430 GCA_039916765.1 Sphingomonas sp. | reverse complement strand
GCGCCAGCGGCTTCCGATATGCGGGCGTCGGGATAAAGCGGCAGGTCGGCGGGCAAGCGGTTGGCCCAGCTCGCCGAATAATGCAGCGCGCCGGCACAGCCACGGGTCGCGCCGTCACGCTGGCGCGAAGCAAGCGCACCAAGCGTCAATGATTGCTCGTGCGCCTTGCACTGCGGGCAGGCGGCACCCTTGGGCGCCGGTGCGGTCTTGAGCGTTTCGCTTGTCGTCGCGCCGGTCGCCGCTGCGGTGCCGGCGGGCGTTCCGGCGATCGTGACGGGGGGGACAGCGCCGGAATAGGGTTGCGCAGGCGGGCGTACCGCATCGTGGTTGGCCTGTTTTGCGAGCGAGGGATCGACCATGATCTGACTTCGCAACGCGCTCGTCATGGCCGGATCTTGCGCATTTCCGTTGCCGGCGGCGATCAATTCATTGTCGAGCGAGTCGAGATTGCGATCGTCATTGGCTCGCTTGCCGCACGCCATCAGCGCCAGCGGAATGGCAAGCGCGAGCAGCGCGCGTGAGCGAAAACCAATCATTCCCGAGCCTCGTTCATCGGTGTGGGCCATGCCAGATCCCGGTTAAGGAAGCGTTGGGCACGCCGTCTCCGAACCTTGCATGCGCGCTGGTAAGGCGCCATCTGTTTAACCATGAATGTCATTTCCGTCCTGATCGGTCTCTTGGTCTTCGTTCTGGCGCTGGTCGGGTTCGTGCCGTTTCTCGGCTGGCTCAACTGGTTCGTGATCCCGATGGCGATCGTCGGCGCGGTGGTCGGCATGCTGTCGAGCAAGACCAGCGGGCGCAATCTCAACATCTTCCTCATCTTGGCCTGCGCGCTCAGGCTTTTCCTCGGCGGCGGAATCTTTTGACGCCGCATTGAATGGACGCGACGTACAAAAGGCCGGCGATCGCTCGCCGGCTTTTCGCGTCGTTCCATTCACTGCGGATTTTGATGTTCGCGCCGGTCAACCTTCAAGCGTATGCGACAACGAAATTTCGGCGTTGAGCACCTTGGATACCGGGCAGTTGGTCTTGGCATCCGTGGCGATGCGCTCGAATTCGGCGGAGTCGATTCCGGGAACCTTCGCCGCGAGCGTGAGGTCGGATTTGGTGATCCTGAATCCCTCACCATCCTTGTCGAGCGTCACCTTGGCGCTGGTCTCCAACGTACCGTCGTCAAACCCCGCCTTGGCCAGCGCGAAGCTGAGCGCCATGGTGAAGCAGCTCGCATGAGCGGCGGCGATCAATTCCTCGGGATTGGTGCCCGGCTCGTCCCCAAAGCGAGTGCCGAAGCCGTACGGCTGGTTGTCGAGAACCCCCGATTGGGTGGAAACGTGGCCCCGGCCACTCTTGCCGAGCCCTTCGTACCGGGCGGTGCCGCTGCGCGTCGTCATGTCATTCTCCTTGCTGGTCGGCGAATGAACGAAAAAGGGCGCGGATCGCTCCGCGCCCTACGTTCCGACGGTAGCCGCAACGATCAGCGGCAGCGATCCGGCGCGGTCATCGTGCGATCGATCGCGCGACCGCCGAATGCACCTGCAACGCCACCGAGCACGGTACCCAGCGTCTTGTCGCCGTGGCCCGCGATGCTGTTGCCGAGCAACGCGCCGCCGACGCCACCGGCGATCAGGCCAGTGGTCCCGTCGGAATGGCGGCAGTACGTATGGCCGTTACGCGTATAGACATACGACTTGTAGTGACGCCGGGCGTCAGCCTGGGTCGGAATTGCAACGGCCGGAACAACGACCGACAGCGCACTGAGCGCGAGAACTAATTTACGCATTACATGACTCCCTTGCCTTCAATGTGAGACGGGTAGGAAACGCGGAGCGGTGGGCGCGAGTTGCATGAACGTGAAAAAACGTTTCGTTCATGTCACGTTGTCGGCGCAGGTCGCGCTATTTCTGTGCACGATATCCACGTTATCCACAGGACGTGGCGGCGTTTCTGCTCTTGGCGCGACTCGGATTGAATGACACCTTCATGACTGTAAGGGGGTGGTGCAGAGGCGGGAAACCGGCGAAACATCAGCCACTTACGCCCCGCGAGATAGTGTGCGCCGCAAGGTGGGCAATGTCTTGTCGAGGCAGGGCTCCGTCCCAGCAGCTCGGGCAGGCGATGGCGCAAGCCGGAGCGGTCCGGGTCGCAAGAACGGTAGACCCGAAGCATTCTTTTGAGGTCCCGCGACCGAAGAAAGAGTGCTGGCCACGATGGCCGGATGCGCGACGTTCTTATGGACGAATGCGGTTCGACAAGTAGCGGCCGAAAGCGATGTCGAAGGGAGACCTCGGTTTTCCGGACGCTGAGCTGGCCGCCGAGGCCTGGGCGTTGAGGCTCGCAAGAGTATCGCGTCCGGCCCCGGTGACCGAAACGCAAAACCTTGTCGCTGCTTGCAGCGCGAGGCGGAGCGGCCGCCGAAACCAGACGGCGCGGACGCAAAAGCTCTTCGGGGCGGAAGTGTCGAGCGGATCGAAGTCCGGCGACAGGGGGTCGGCAGCGATGCCGGCCCCCATTTTGTTTGGTATCCGGCTCAGTTCGCGAGGATTGCCCGCACCCGTTCGCAGTCTCGCCCTATTTGCGCCTTGAGCACGTCGAGCGTGTCGAATGTCGCCTCGGGGCGGAGATATTCGATCAACTCGATCTCGACTGACCGGCCGTAAAGATCGGCGGAAAAGTCGAAGAAATAGGGTTCCAACAGTTCCTTGGGCGGATCGAATGTCGGGCGGATGCCGAGGTTCGCCGCACCATCGAGCACGCATCCGCCAACGAGGTGTCCGCGCACGGCGTAGACGCCGTAGGCCGGTCGCACGTAATCGGCGAGATCGAGATTGGCGGTGGGATAGCCGATCGTGCGGCCAAGTTTGTCCCCGTGCTGGACGATGCCTTCGATTGCAAAGGGCCGCGACAACAGCCGTGCTGCTTCTCTCGGATCGCCGTCACGCAACGCCTGGCGGATGCGGGTCGATGAAATCACGCCGCCGGCATCGCTGACCGATCCCACCGCCTCGGCGTCCATATCGATCGCCGCGCCCATCGCTTTCAAATCCACAACGGTCCCACCGCGCGCGCGCCCGAAGGTGAAGTCCTGGCCGGTCACCGCCGCCTTCGCGCCGATCCGTTCGCCCAGCCAGCGAGTAACGAACTCTTCCGCGCCGATCGCGGCGGTCTCGCGGGTAAATTCGATGAGATAGACCGCATCGACCCCGGCGGCCTCGAACAGGCGGCAGCGCTGGTCCATCGTCGTCAACCGGAACGGCGGCAAGTCAGGGCGAACTCGGCCCGGTTTACGGCAAGCAGTGGCGCGATTGGGAAACGACCGACGGCCGCCATATCGACCAGATCGCCGAGCTGATCGAGCAGATCAGGACGCAGCCCGCGTCCCGCCGCCAGATCGTCAGCGCGTGGAACCCCGGCGACCTGCACGCCATGGCGC
>JBDSKT010000057.1:0-2905 GCA_039916765.1 Sphingomonas sp. | reverse complement strand
GCGGGTGTAGCTCAATGGTAGAGCAGAAGCCTTCCAAGCTTATGACGAGGGTTCGATTCCCTTCACCCGCTCCACCGCTAACATACCTGTCGAAGTCAGGGGTTTTCCGGTGGCGAGTTCGATCATGCGTGCAAGCCTGCCAGTCACTTCGATCGCGACCCCTCTTCCTTGTTCGGCGGGAGTCAGCACGATTGAGTCGACAATCGCGCGCAGACGCGGAATCGCATCTTCCCGCGCCTCGGGCGTTTGATTGCCGCCGAGCGCGCGATGGAGCGTTTCGACTTCGCGGCAATAGTCGGCGGCGATCTTGGGATGCAGCGCGATTACTTTCTCGCTTTCCAGGGCTGCTAATTCTGATTCGAGACTCTCGCGCAACGATCGACCTTCGTTGAGCCGATCGCGAAAATCAGCAAACGTCCCGCCGCCGTCGGCGATTGCATTGATCATGCGATCGATTCGACGCGAGCATTCCACGACCTTGATTTCGAGCCGATTTCTGGTGCGGCCATCGGTGCGGTCCCGCTTGGTGCTCTCGGCGTGATATTCCTGAACGTAGAGTTCGACGGCTTCGGGATCGAGCAGCTTTTCCTGAAGCCCGGTCAGCACCCGGGTTTCATAGCGGTCGTCGCTGATGATGCGCGTGTTCGAGCACCCGGCGCCATCGCGAACTCCAGCGCAGCCCCAATAACCCGATCTTATCCTGATCCACCCGCTGCCACAGACACCGCAGTGGCCAAGCCCTGAAAGCAGATGTTTCGCGCGGCGCTGTGCTTCAGGCTGAACGCGCGTTCGCTGCTCCAACTGGGTCTGCACACTTTCCCACAATGCCTTGTCGAGAATGCGAAGATCGGGAACCGGCTGGATGGCCCACGACGCAACGTCGTTAGGACGGATGCGGGTATTGCGGCTGACCGGCTCGACGATCTTGCTTGTGCGATTGTGAACGAGTTCCCCGGCATAGAGGCGATTGCGAAGCATGCCATCGGCTCGTTTCTTGCCGCCGATGATCGTACTGCCCTTCCATTTCCCTTTGCGTGGACCGGAAATGCCTTCAGCGTTGAGTCGCTCCGCAATTGCGCGAACGGACTGGCCCGCAGCATATTCGGTGAAGATGCGCCGAACGATATCGGCTTGATCGGGATCGATTTCGCGAAGCCCGCGGACAAAACGTCCGCGCTCGTCGATCTTGTTCGCGGTTCGATAGCCATAGGCCAACCCTGCGGGCGACCGGCCTTCGGCGACACGCCCGCGCTGTGCACGCTTGATGTTATGAGCGAGTTCCTTGCGCTGCTGCTCGTCCAGTAGTCCCTTGATCGCCCCCTTGAAGGCATCGATCTCGCCATCGCTAAGCGTAAACAGGCGCGCGCCGTAGTAATTGAGGCGGTCCCGAATGTGGTGGGCATCCCCCTGATTGCGCGCGACGCGGCTGCTGGTATCGGCGAGCACTTGGTCGATCCCGCCAGCTTCGACGCGCGTAAGGAGCGCGTTCATGCCCGGGCGCTGGCGCTCGGACATCCCGGCGGCGCCACCGATCGCCGCGTCGCTGAAGACATCGAGCACTTTCCAGCCTTCGGCCTCGGCGCGCTCGGCGCAGACCCGGATCTGATCTTCGATCGAGCGGCTGTTCTGAAGCTGGCTGCTATACCTTGCGTAGATGAGTGTGCGCATCGGGATCACCTTCTGGCGGCGATGGCCGAGACTCCTCGCTTTGGTGCCGGGTGCTCGCGTGCCGCGACTTTTCCTGTGCGGCACGGTCGCGCGATACCGCGGCGCGCGCAAGCGATTTTACGAACTCGGCCAGCTCGGGATCGAGGCCGCTCATCGGCGCGACGCATTCAGGCTTTCTGTTGCGATTGACGCGCCCGGACGAAAGCCTTGTCGCCGTCCAGGAAGGCTTGGAGCATGTGCGGAATTAGGTCGGCGACGGTCTCGCTCGTCCCGTACAAGGCCAGGTAAGCCGCAGCATAATCGTTCAGCAGACGATGGAGATCGGGTGTTACGCTGATCGCAATCTTGACCGGCGTCCGATCGGCCAGTTTTGCTAGTTTCAGGTAGGGCATGGTCACCTCCCGCCCGTCCGCCAGGGTCGAAGCACGATATCCTTGTATACCACCACGCGCAGGGGCCAGCCGGGCCGAACACGGATCGTCGGCTGAACATTAAGGTTCTTCGTCACGAGCTGATCACCCGCGCGCGAGCCGCTTTGCTGTGCGGACTCGCGAATGGCGCGGACCAGGTCGCCCTCGCTGGTGCCAAAGCTCAGTTGAGTTCCGACCCCGAGCAGGGTCGAAAGCACCACGCCTTTTAGAAGCTGCCAAGTATGGACATCGACCTTGTCCGATAGGCCCGCATAGCCGGCCGTGTCGGTCGCCGGTAAATTGTCGATCCGGATCGACGAGCCGTCGGGCAGGATGATCCGCTGCCAAACGACCAGCGCACGCTTCTGGCCGAACGCGACGACGCTGTCGTAGCTGCCGATCAACCGGGATCCCTGCGGAATCAGCAACGTCCGGCCGGTGACACTGTCATAGGCGTTTTCGGTCACCTGCGCGGTCACCAGTCCCGGCAGATCGGAGTTGAGGCCGGTGATCAGGCTCGCTGCGATCACGCTGCCGGCGCTCAGTGTCCAAGGCGACGCGGGGGCCACGAGTGCGTGCGGATTGATGTCGTCCGTGTCTCCCTTCCTCGACAAAAAGTCAGCTTTGCGCTGCTGCCCGTTCGGATCGCGATCGGGATCGAGCGCCAGTTTGACTTTCGTGGGCGTCCCATCGAGGGCCGGAGGCGCCGGAACGACTGCGGCTCCGGGTGCCTCGACCGGCCTGTTCGCGCCAGAGAGTTGCATCATCACGCTGGATTCGCGTGCCGACTTGCGCTCGGCGGCGACGCGTTGCCGCTCTGCGTCGGC
>JBDSKT010000056.1:0-6074 GCA_039916765.1 Sphingomonas sp. | reverse complement strand
TCTTCTTCGAAGGTGGCCTGATTCCGATGTTCCTGATCATCGGCATCTGGGGCGGTGCGAACCGCATCTACGCGAGCTACAAATTCTTCCTCTACACGCTGCTCGGCTCGGTCGTGATGTTCATCGCCATGCTGTGGATGGCGCAGTTCGCGGGGACGACCAGCATTCCTGTGCTGCTCAACACTGACTTCCCGGTCCATGCGCAGACGTTCCTGTGGCTCGCCTTCTTCGCCTCGTTCGCGGTCAAGATGCCGATGTGGCCGGTGCACACGTGGCTGCCCGATGCGCACGTCCAGGCGCCGACCGCCGGATCTGTGATCCTTGCCGGCGTGCTGCTCAAACTCGGCGGCTACGGCTTCCTGCGCTTTTCGTTGCCGATGTTTCCGGAAGCCTCGGCGCAGCTTGGCTGGCTGGTGTTCGGTTTGTCGGCGGTGGCAGTGATCTACACCTCGCTCGTCGCTTTGGTGCAATCCGACATGAAGAAGCTGATCGCGTACAGCTCAGTCGCGCACATGGCGATCGTGACGATCGGGCTGTTCGCATTCAACCGCCAGGGGATCGAGGGCGCGATGATGGTCATGCTCGGGCACGGCCTCGTCTCGGGCGCGTTGTTCCTGTGCGTCGGCGTGATTTATGACCGGCTGCACACCCGCGAGATCGACCGGTATGGCGGGCTTGCGATCAACATGCCGCGCTACGCGCTGTTCTTCATGCTGTTTACGATGGCCTCGGTTGGTTTGCCCGGCACGAGCAACTTCGTCGGCGAATTCCTGAGCCTTGCCGGCACCTACAAGGTCTCGACCACGATCACCCTGCTGTGCACCACCGGGATCATCCTCGGCGCGGCGTACATGCTCTATCTCTACCGCCGCGTGGTGTTCGGCGATCTGACCAAGGACGATGTGCGCGCGATGCCCGACTTGAGCCCGCGCGAAATCGCCTTGCTCGCGCCGATCGCGGTGGCGGTGTTGTGGATGGGCGTTTACCCCGAGAGCTTCCTCGCGCCGATGCGCAAGGATGTCGGCGTGCTGACCGCGCGGATCGCCCGCGCGGCGCCGACGGGTGACTCGTTGCCGAGCGCCGGACATGCGGCGATGCCCACAGCGCAAGCGGAGGCCGCGAAATGACCGCCTCGCTGCTCATGACCTTGCCCGAGGAAGTACTCGGGCTCGGTGCGCTTTTGTTGATGCTGGTGGCCGCCTGGGGAGGCCAAGGCTCCACCAAGGCGGTTTCCTGGGTTTCGATCGCCGTGCTGATCGGTGCGGGCATCGCGCTTGTCGGGCCAGCATCCTATGGCGGCGAAGCCTATGGCGGCCTGTACCGCGCCGACGCCTTCGCCACCTTCGCCAAGGTGCTGATCTATATCGGCGCGGCGGTCGCGATCCTAATGGCGCCGGGATTTTTCGAGCGCACCTCGGGAGACAATCTGAGGCCCGAATATCCCGTCCTGATCCTGCTTTCGACCGCGGGCATGGGCATGATGGTATCGGCGGGCGATCTGCTGACGCTCTATGTCGGGCTCGAACTGCAGAGCTTGGCGGCCTATGTGCTGGCAAGCTTCATGCGGCGCGACACGCGTTCTGCCGAGGCGGGGCTCAAATATTTCGTGCTCGGCGCGCTGGCGAGCGGGATCCTGCTCTACGGCATCTCGCTGGTGTACGGGTTCAGTGGCACGACGCTCTTCTCGTCGATCGCGACGGCATATGGCGCGGGTCATTCGCTCGGGCTGACCTTCGGTCTGGTGTTCGTGTTCGCAGGCCTCGCCTTCAAGATCAGCGCGGTGCCGTTCCACATGTGGACGCCCGACGTATACGAGGGCGCGCCGACCCCGGTTACGGCCTTCTTCGCCTCCGCGCCCAAGGTCGCTGCAATGGCGCTCAGCGTCCGTGTCGCGGTAGAGGCGATGGGACCGGCGACGGCGGAATGGCGGCAGATCGTGGTGTTCGCCTCGCTCGCCTCGATCATCTTCGGCGCGGTCGCGGCGATCGGTCAGACCAATATCAAGCGCCTGCTGGCGTACAGCTCGATCAACAATGTCGGCTTCGCGCTGGTCGGGCTTGCGGCCGGGACTGCGGAGGGCGTGTCGGCGGTGCTGGTGTACATGACGATCTACATGGCGATGACGCTCGGCAGCTTCCTCGTCGTGCTGCAAATGCGGGGACCGGACGGCCAGCCGGTCGAGACTATCGCCAGCCTGGCGGGTTTGTCCAAGACCCGGCCTGCCTTGGCGCTGGCGCTCGCGGTGTTCATGTTCAGCCTTGCCGGCATACCGCCGCTATTCGGCTTCTACGCCAAGTTCGCGGTATTTTGGGCGGCTGTGCAGGCCGGGCTGTTCCCGTTCGCGGTAATCGGCATCGCGGCGTCGGTGATCGGCGCCTATTATTACCTGCGTATCGTCAAGACGATGTATTTCGATGACGCGGCAGCGCCGTTCGCGCCCTCCAACGACCGGATCGAGGGCGGATTGATCGCGGCGGCGGCGCTGTTCGTATCGCCGCTCGGCTATCTCGCCATTCCAGCGCTCGGCGCGTGGAGCATGGCGGCGGCGAAGGCGCTGGTCTGACGATCCGCACCGTCGCCGCGACGGGATCGACCAACGCCGACATGCTCGCGCTGGCCCGCGCCGGAGCCGAGGAGGGGCTGTGGCTGCGCGCCGAACGCCAGACCGGCGGACGCGGGCGGCAGGGGCGGGTGTGGGATTCACCTGCGGGCAATCTCTACGCGAGCACATTGGTGCGATTGCGGTCGGGCGATCCCGGCGCAGCAACGCTGGCGCTGGTCGCGGCGGTGGCTTTGCGTGAAGCGGTCGATGTGTACCTGCTCCCCGGCGAAGGCCGGGGCCCAGCATCGGGCGGCTCCCAACTGGGCGCCGGCCTTCGTAGGGGAGCAACGATCAAATGGCCGAACGATCTGCTAATCGAAGGCGCCAAGCTTTCCGGTATCCTGCTCGAACGTGCCGACGATGCGGTCGTGATCGGCATCGGCGTCAACCTCGCGCATCACCCCGATTTGCCCGAACGCTTGACCACCAGCCTCAGAGCGCACGGAATTGCGCCCGATCCGGCGGATTTTCTCGAAACGCTCGCCGAGTCATTTGCTCGTTGGCTATCGACATGGCGGAGTGAAGGCCTCAGCCCGATCCGCTCCCGCTGGCTCGACCGCGCGCACCCGGTCGGCGCCGCGCTCACCGCGCGCCTGCCCGACGGCAGCGCGATCGACGGCCTGTTTCACGGCCTCGACGCGGACGGTGCGCTCATCCTGCGCTTGGCGGACGGGACGACGCGTGTCATTCACGCCGCCGACGTGTTCCTGATCTGAAAGGCCGCTGCATGCTGCTCGCGATCGATGCCGGCAATACCAACGTGGTCTTCGCGCTCGTCGACGAGGGGCGCACGATCAGGGCGCGCTGGCGCATCGCCACCGATCCGCGGCGCACGGCGGACGAATATGTCGTATGGCTGTCGCAACTGCTCGCGCTCGAAGGATATACGCGCGAGGACGTCACCGCGACGATCATCGCCACCGTCGTTCCACGCGCGCTGCACAATTTGCAGACGCTGGCGCGCAAATATTTTGGCGGCGAGCCGCTGATCGCGGGGAAACCGCCGGTCGAATGGGGCATCCAGCTCGATGTCGAGGAACCGCAAGCGGTCGGCGCCGATCGCGCCGTCACGATGATCGCGGCGCACGCGCTTCATCCTGGCGACCTCATCACGATCGATTTCGGCACCGCGACCACGCTCGACTGGTCCGATTTCAACGGTGCATACAAAGGCGGGATCATCGCGCCGGGCATCAACCTGTCGCTCGACGCGCTGGTGACGGCGGCGGCCAAGCTGCCGCGTATCGCGATCGAGGCGCCCGCGGGGAACAAGTCCGTCATCGGCCGTGACACGGTCAGCCAGATGCATATCGGCATCTATTGGGGCTATGTCGCGATGATCGAGGGCTTGGTCGCGCGGATGAAGGCCGAGGTGGGGCGTCCGGCGAAGGTCATCGCGACCGGCGGACTGGCGACGTTGTTCGAGAAGAACACGGCGGTGTTCGATCATGTCGAGCCGGACTTGACGATCCAGGGGCTGGCGCTGCTCTGGGAGCGGGCGAGGGATTAGTCCGGCAACTGGCCGTTGGCGGCAAGTACGCTTCCGGCAAGATAGAGCGAGCCGAGGATTAGCACGCGCGACGGCGCGCGGGGCAGAAGCGCGAGCGCACCCACGATATCGCCTGCCTCCTTGGTGCGCGAGATCCCCAGGGACGCAGCGGTTCGGGCGAGATCTTCGGGCGCGCGATGATCGTGATCGGGGACCGGCACGGCGATCAGGCTGGCGGCCAGCGGCGCGATCGGCGCCAGCAGCCCCGCCGCATCCTTGTTGGCGAGCATCCCCAGCACCAGGTGCAGCGGCCTCCCGTCGTCGCTCGCCGTCAATGTGCGCGCGACGGCGTCCGCCGCTGCGGCATTGTGTCCACCGTCGAGCCAGATTTCGCTTCCCGGCGCGAGCAGGGCGGTCAGCGGGCCCGGCGCGAGCCGCTGCATGCGGGCGGGCCAGGCCGCGTGGATTGCCGCGGCGGCGAACGTCTCGGGCGCGATCACCAAGTGAGACTGATGCCGTAGCATGGCGATGGCGAGCGCGAGGTTCTCGGGCTGGTGCGGGCCGGCGAGCGATGGGAGCGGGGTCTCGATCCGCCCGGCGGCGTCCTTGTAAACGATGTGATCGGGCTCGGCCGCGAACATCCAGTTTCCGCCCGCCGCCGATATCGGCGCGCCAGCCGTCCGCGCGACGGCGATGATGCGTTTCTCGACCGACGGCGGATAGCGCATCGTGACGAGCGGCACGCCGGCCTTCGCGATCCCGGCCTTCTCGCCGGCGATCTCCTCGGCGGTGTCGCCGAGGAATGCCTGGTGATCGATGCCGAGCTGCGCGATCCCCGTAACCAGGGGGTGCGCCACGACATTGGTCGCGTCCAGCCGCCCCCCCAGGCCGACCTCGAGGATGCACGCGTCGGCGGGAATGCGCGAAAAGGCGAGGAACGCGGCAGCGGTGGTGATCTCGAAGAAGCTCGCGCCCATGCCGTCGGCCCCGGCCATCACATCGTCGAGCAGCGCCGCCAGCATGTCGTCGTCGATCAGCTTGCCGGCGAGGCGGATACGTTCGTTGAAGCGGACCAGATGGGGGCTGGAATAGACATGACACGTCAGCCCCGCCGCCTCGATCGCGGCGCGCAGGAACGCGCAGGTCGAGCCCTTGCCGTTCGTGCCCGCGACGTGAAGCACCGGAGGCAAGCGCTCCTGCGGATTGCCGAGCCGATCCAGCAGCGCGACGATGCGCTCCAGCCCCAGCTGATCCACGCCCGGCGTCATCGTCATCAGCTTGGCGAACCGGTCCTTGAGCGCCGGCTCGGTCGAGGTCGCGGTGTCGGGCATCGGCGGAGGCCTACGCCGCCTGCCGCTCGCCGCCGAGATAGTCGATCAGGCTGGCGAGCGTCGCGCGCAGATCCTTGCGGTGCTTGACCATGTCGAGCATCCCGTGATCGAGCAGATATTCGGCGCGCTGGAACCCCTCGGGCAGTTTCTCGCGGATCGTCTGCTCGATCACGCGCTGTCCGGCAAACCCTATCAGCGCGCCCGGTTCTGCGATCTGCACGTCGCCGAGCATCGCATAACTCGCGGTGACGCCGCCGGTCGTCGGATCGGTCAGCACGACGATGTATGGTAGCCCGGCATCGTGGAGCATCTGGATCGCCACCGTCGCGCGCGGCATCTGCATCAACGACAGGATGCCCTCTTGCATCCGCGCGCCACCGGCGGCGGTGAAGATGATGTAAGGCGCGTTGTCGGCGATCGCGGTTTCGACTCCGCGCACGAACGCCGCACCGACCGCCAGGCCCATCGATCCGCCCATGAAGGCGAAGTCCTGCACCCCGACGACAGCCTTCTTGCCCTCGATCGTCCCGCGCGCGGTGATCAGCGCGTCACCCTCGGCAGTCGCGGCGCGCGCGGCCTTGATGCGGTCCGAATAGCGCTTGGTGTCGCGGAATTTCAGCGGATCGTCGGGCACCTTGGGCAGCGGCACGAC
>JBDSKT010000055.1:0-16205 GCA_039916765.1 Sphingomonas sp. | reverse complement strand
CCCCCGGCCAGCGCCACATCGATCTCGTCGCAGATGATCGAGCGCGCCGCGAGCGCCACCGCGGTCAGCCCCGATCCACACTTGCGGTCGAGCGTGAAGGCAGGAACCGATTGCGGCAGCGCGCCGGCGAACACCGCCATCCGCCCGGCATTGCCGCCTTGCGTCCCCCATTGGTTGCCCACGCCCCAGAACACTTCGTCGATCCGCGCCGGGTCTACGCCCGCCCGTTCCACCGCCGCGTTCATCACGTGCCCGGCGAGCACCGGCGCCTCGGTCGCGTTGAACGCACCACGATAAGCCTTGCCGATCGGCGTGCGGGCGGTGGCGACGATCGCGGCTTCGCGCATGGCAAGACCTTTCGAGTGACGGGTATGCCAGACGGGGTATACGCACGCCTGCACCGAATCTCCACATGCGGCGGACCAATGCTCGACGGCGCGGCCGCCATGGCGCAAGGGATGCACGCCATGACGCACCACATCCTCGTCGTCGATGATGATCCCCATATCCGCGCGTTGCTCGCCTTTGCACCGGGCAAGGCAGAGATGACGGTCGCGGAAGCTGCCGATGGGGCACGGTTCGTCGTTCGGCTGGCCGCGGCGTGACAAAATCCACGCTTTACGACACCATCATTCTCGGCGCGGGCGCCGCCGGGTTGATGTGCGCGGCCGTCGCCGGCCAGCGCGGACGGCGGGTGTTGCTGATCGATCATGCCGACGAACCGGGCAAGAAAATCCTCATCTCGGGTGGCGGCAGGTGCAATTTCACCAATCTGCACACCGCGCCCGATCGCTATCTCTCCGCCAATCCGCATTTCGCCAAGTCCGCGCTCGGCCGATATACCGCCGCGGATTTTATCGCGCTGGTCGATCGCTATGCCATCGCGTGGCACGAAAAGACGCTCGGACAGCTGTTCTGCGATGGCTCCGCCCGGCAGATCGTCGCGCTGCTGCTCGACGAATGCGCGGCGGGAAGGGTCGAGATCGGCCTGGGTGATGGTATCCACGATGTTGGTTATGCCGATGCGCGATTCCGCGTGACGGTCGGTGCGCGCCTGGTCGAGGCGGAATCGCTGGTCATCGCCACAGGCGGTCCATCGATCCCGAAGCTGGGCGCGACCGGCTTCGCGTACGATCTCGCGCGCCGTTTTGGGCTGAAGGTGGTCGAGCCGCGTCCCGCGCTGGTGCCGTTGACGCTGGGCGGCAGCGAGACCTTGTTCCGAGAGCTGTCGGGCGTCGCGACCGAGGTTGTCGCGCGCGGCGGGTCAAATGCAAAAGGGCCCGCGTTCCGCGAGGCGGCGCTGTTTACTCATCGCGGGCTGAGCGGCCCCGCGATCCTGCAGGTGTCGAGCTATTGGCGGAGCGGCGAGCCGGTGACGATCGACTTCTTGCCCGATGCCGCGCCCGGCTGGCTGGCCGACGCTAAGCGCGACCGCCCGCGCGGATCGCCCTCCGCGGCTCTTGCCAATCACCTTCCCGCGCGCCTCGCCGAGACGCTGGCGGGCCGGCTCGGCCTGCCGCCCGAGCTTGGCGCCGCGACCGACAAGCTGCTCGACGAGGCAGCGCGCCGGTTGGCGGCGTGGCGCTTCATCCCCAACGGCAGCGAGGGCTTCGCCAAGGCCGAGGTCACCATCGGCGGCATCGCGACCGAGGGCCTCTCGTCGCGGACCATGGAGGCACGCCGGGTCCCCGGTCTCTATGCCATTGGCGAGGCGGTCGATGTCACCGGCTGGCTTGGCGGCTACAACTTCCAATGGGCCTGGGCGAGCGGATGGGCGGCGGGGCAGGTGGCGTGACTCGAAGGATTGCGCTTACCCTGGCGACTATACTGGGTCTCGTCCTTGCTTTTGTTGTCGGCCCGATCGTCCTTTTCACACTCGCGCTTGCAGGAGGTTCGAGCCGGACGATCTATGAACGGTCTATCTCACCCGACGGCTGGCATGACGCGCGGGTTCAGTTCGATGATGCTGGGGCGCTCAGCTCCTTTTCGCGCCTCGTATTCGTCAAGCACCACTGGAATACCAGCGACGAACCGTTGCTCAGTTGCCGCGCGTTTTGGGCTGACGGCGAGCAACCCGTTCATCTGCGCTGGCTGGACAGCGATACGCTCCTGATCACCCGCGGTTTTGCTGCCTCGGATGTGCGGACCGCGACTGATCGATGCGGGCCGATCAGAATTATCGTCCGACCGCCGACTGCGGTTACGCCGCACTAAATTCAGCCGCATCGTGCAATCTGTGGTGGACGCTGCTATATGCCGCGTCATCGCGCGCCGCTTTTTGCGCCCAACAATCGGAATCTCATGCCCTTCACTTCTCTCCCGGCGCTCCTTGCCGAGGCGCTCGCGTCGCGTGGTTATGCCGCGCCCACCCCCGTCCAGGCCGCAGTGCTCGAGCCACAGGCAAGCGGCCGCGACCTGATCGTCTCGGCGCAGACCGGGTCCGGCAAGACGGTCGCGTTCGGCCTCGCCATCGCCCCGCAAATGCTGGGCGAGGAGGGTAAGATGCCGAGCGCCGCCGCGCCGCTGGCCCTCGCCGTCGCGCCGACCCGCGAACTGGCACTGCAGGTCAGCCGCGAGCTCGAATGGCTTTATGCCGGCGCGCAAGGGCGCATCGCGACGTGCGTCGGTGGAATGAACCCGTCCGAGGAACGCCGCCGCCTGAGCCGTGGCGCGCATATCGTCGTCGGCACGCCGGGGCGGCTGCGCGATCATATCGAACGGGGCGCACTCGATCTATCCGCGCTGCAGGCCGTCATCCTCGACGAGGCGGACGAGATGCTCGACATGGGCTTTCGCGAGGATCTCGAGCAGATTCTCGACGCGACCCCCGACCAGCGCCGTACGTTGCTGTTCTCGGCGACGATGCCGCGCCCGATCGTCGCGCTCGCCAAGCGCTATCAGCGCGACGCGCTTCGCATCTCCACCGTCGGCGAGGATCGCGGGCATGGCGATATCGAATATCAGGCCGTCACCGTCGCGCCGGCCGATATCGAGCATGCCGTGGTCAACCTGCTCCGACTGCACGAGGCGGACACGGCGATGCTGTTCTGCGCGACGCGCGACAATGTGCGGCACCTCCATGCCGGGCTGATCGAACGCGGATTCGCCGCCGTCGCCTTGTCGGGTGAGCATAGCCAGAGCGAGCGTAACGCCGCGATGCAGGCGCTGCGCGACCAGCGCGCGCGGGTGTGCGTGGCGACCGACGTGGCGGCGCGGGGCATCGACTTGCCGTCGCTCAGCCTTGTCGTGCATGTCGAACTGCCGCGCGATGCCGAAACGCTCCAGCATCGTTCGGGCCGAACGGGCCGCGCGGGCAAGAAGGGCACGGCGGTGCTGATCGTCCCCTATCAACGCAAGCGCCGCGTCGAGATGATGCTCAAGGGTGCCAGGATCGCGGTGCAGTGGATGCCGGTGCCGAGCGCCGAGGATATCCGCAAGGCAGACCGCTCGCGGTTGCTCGAAGCATTGCTCGCCCCGGTCGAGATCGACGAGGACGACCGCGCGCTCGCGACCGAATTGATGGCGCAGCGCAGCCCCGAGGATATTGCCGCCGCGCTGGTCCAGGCGCATCGCGCCCGGCTGCCTTCGCCCGAGGAAATGGTCGATCAGGGCGCCAGCGCTGGACCGCCGGGCAAGGAACATCACCGCGCCGGGTTCGATGATACCGTGTGGTTCCGCATGGATATCGGCCGCCGTCAGAACGCCGATCCGCGCTGGGTGCTGCCGCTGATCTGCCGGCGGGGGCATATCACGCGCAACGAGGTCGGCGCGATCCGGATCGGGCCGAACGAAACCGCCTTCCAGATCCCGCGCGCCATTGCCGCCAAGTTCGTCGCCTCGGTGAAGCGGACGGCGGGTGAGGAAGGCGAGAACGCCGTCCGCTTTGCCGAGGGCGAGGGCGATGGCCACACCGGCGCGGTGCAACGCGGCGGGCCCAATCGTCCGGCGCCGGTCCGCCACAAGCCGCGTCCGACGTTGCAACGCAAGGGGCCGCGTACCTGATATTGCCGGCGATCGCGGGACGGCGCTCGACCGGCGTCACGCGCCGTGTGTAGCTCGCGTCCGTCCCTTCGGGGTGCCCCGTCCGCAAAGGGGATGATTTGCGCGCCGGTGCGTCCATCGCTACGGCGCACGCCATGACCGCACCCAAACCCAAAGACTGGATCATGGCGATCGCTCCGTACATTCCGGGGCGATCAAAGACCGACCAGGGCGAGCCTGTCGCCAAGCTGTCGTCGAACGAAAACCCGCTCGGCACATCGCCAAAGGCGCGCGCCGCCTTCGTCGCCGCCGCCGACACGCTCGAGCGCTATCCCGACGCCTCGGGCGCGATCGTTCGCGAGGCGCTGGCGGAAAAGCACGGGCTTGATCCCGCCCGGATCATTTACGGTAACGGGTCGGATGAGATCCTGCATCTGGCGGCGGGCGCGTTCGCCGGGCCGGGGGACGAGGTGATCTATGTCCATTACGGCTTTGCTGTGTACGATATTGCGGCGCGGCGGGTCGGCGCGACGCCCGTTGTCGCGCCCGACAAGGACTATGCCACCGACGTCGATGCCATCCTCGCCCGCGTCACCGACAAGACGCGGATCGTATACATCGCCAACCCCAACAATCCGACCGGCACGTTCTCCGCTCGCGAAGAGATCGAGCGGCTGCACGCCGGCTTGCGATCCGACATCTTGCTGGTGATCGACCAGGCTTATGCCGAATATCTGGAGCCGGACGAGGACGATGGCGGCATGGCACTGGCGATGAATGCGCCCAACGTGCTCGTCACCAGGACCTTTTCCAAAATCCACGGCCTCGCCGCCGAGCGGATCGGCTGGGGTTATGCCAGCGCGGATATCGTGAGCGCGCTGCACCGGATACGCTTGCCCTTCAACATCACCATTGCCGGCCAAGGCGCCGCCGTCGCGGCAGTCGGCGATGACGATTTCGTCGCACATACCCGCGCACACAATGCGCGGTGGCGCGCGTGGCTGGCGGGAGAAATTGCCAAGCTCGGCAATGCCGGCCTGCGCACGGTGGCGAGCAAGGCGAATTTTTTGCTCGTGCTGTTTGACGGCAAGGTCAGCGCGGAAGATGCCTACAACGCGTTGATGGCGCGCGGCATCATCGTTCGCTGGCTGCCGGGACAAGGGTTGCCGCACGGCCTGCGCATGACCGTCGGGACCGAGCCCGAGACGCGGTTGCTGGCGGAGGCGCTGCGCGAGATCGTCGCGGACTAGCCGTTTCCGGCCGTCTCCCGCGAAACGGACGCGTTACCGCACCACCGGCAACAGCACCGCGCTGGCACCGGCCGCGCCGTGTTCGATTGTTACCGTTGCCTTGCGATAATCGCTTTTCTTGGCGAGGAAGATGTTCGGAACGAAGGTCTGCGGATTGCGGTCGTAAAGCGGAAACAGGCTCGATTGCACCTGCACCATGATGCGGTGACCTGGCTCGAACACGTGGTTTACGGCGGGCAGGCGGAATTTGTATTCCTGCACCTTGCCCGCCGGAATTGCCGAGGGCTTGGTGAAGCTGTCGCGGTAGCGGCCGCGGAAAATGTCCAGGCTGATGGCAAGCTGGTATCCGCCCATCTTGGGATCGGCGGCGTTTTCGGCCGGGAAGACGTCGATGATCTTGACCACGAAATCGCCATCGGTGCCGGTCGTCCTCGCGAAAAGATCGGCCATCGGCACGCCGGCGACCTTGACCGCGTTGGTCAGTACGGGGGTTTCGTATGTCATCACATCGGGACGACCGTCATAACTGCGCTGATCCTGCACCAGCCAGTCGCCCCAGCGACCGTCGTTGAAATTGACGGGGCGCGGAAGGTGCGGAACGGGCTTGGCCGGATCGGAAACGTAACTGTCGTCACCGCCGCCGGGCTTATCGAAGCCCAGGCCGCCATCGCCCTGGAAATAGATCGGCGTAAGCGGCGAGGCGCAATCCTTGGCGCAAGCGAGCGGCCAGCTGGTGAAATGATCCCAGTGATTTTCACCGGTATTGTAGATTGTCGCCGCGGGCGGGGTATAGGTCGGGCCGTCCTTCAGATACTCGTTGAAGAACGGCAGGATCATTTCCTCGCGATATTGTTTCGCGGTGTCTCCATTCCATTTGAAGGGTCCGAGTTCGTAGCCGACCCGGTTGATCTGGCTGTGCCGCCACGGCCCCATGACGATGAAATTGTTGGCGGCGTGCCCGGCCTTGACCAACGCCTCGTAACTGTGGATCGCGCCGTACATATCCTCCTGATCCCACAGGCCTTGTTCCCAGATCGTCGGCACGGTGGAGGGGTTCTGCGTCAGCAGCTTGTCGAGTGCCTGGCCTTGCCAGAACGCATCGTATGCCGGATGCTCCAGCACCTTCCGCCAAAAAGGCAATTGGTCATATCCCGACTTTTTCGCCCAGGCTCCCGCCGAGCCGACTTCGCGAAAATTGTCATAATCGTCATACCCGCCGGTCGGCGGCGCCTTGCCTTCGCCCTTATAGCCGGTCTGGCTGCCCAGCCACGCGATGTTGGCGAGGCGGAAGGCACCGTGATGGAACCAGTCGTCGCCCATCCAGCCATCGATCATGGGACTCTGCGGTGCCGCGACCTTCAGGGCCGGATGCGGATGGAGGAGCGCCATCACCACCGTGAAGCCCTCGTAGGACGAGCCTATCATCCCGACCTTGCCGTTCGATTGCGGTAGGTTGGCCTTGTTCACCAGCCAGTCGATCGTGTCGTAGGCGTCGGTCGTGTGATCGACCTTGGTCGGGTTGAGCGCGCCGATGACGGGGCGGTTCACGATGTAATCGCCTTCCGAACCATATTTGCCGCGAATGTCCTGATAGACGCGGATATAGCCGGCTTTCACGAACATCTCGTCCGAAAGCGGCAGCGTCGAGAGCATGCTCGGCGATTCCGTCCGTTTGGCGCGTCCCGCCGCGTCATAGGGCGTGCGCGTCAGAACGATCGGTGCATTCTGCGCGCCTTTGGGGATGACGATGACGGTGTAAAGCTTCGCTCCGTCGCGCATCGGGATCATCACTTCGCGTTTGACGTAATTCCGGTTCTCGGTCGGGGGGGTGAACCTGGCCGGAATGTCGCCGCCCGGCGCGGTCGTGGTCTGCTTGTCCTGCGCCGCAAGCGCGGTCGAGACCAGGATCGTCGAGGCAAGAAGCGTGAGCCCGAATCGCATAAACTCCGAGTCCTTCAGCCGAGGTCCCTGCGAGAGGGATATGGAAATTCTGAGCGACACCCTAACGCGATTTGGCGGTATGTCATCAGGTTACGGCGCGCCGGGCGTTGGAGTTGCTAGCGCGAGCGATGCGGGTTCCTTTAGCAGCGACCAGCCGCGCGGTAGATAATCGACCGACATGTAGAAATAGAAGGCGCACGACCCGTCGCGACGATAGCTGCCGCCCTTGAGAATGCCCAAGGCGACGGTGCCGCTGAATACCGGACTGCCGCTGTCGCCGCCCTTGCAATTCGGCCCCGCGACGGTGACCCAGGTCGGCAGGCACGGCCCGCCGCACAGCGCGCCGGCGGGCGCGAAATCGGTCAGTTCGACCAAGGCGCAGCTATAGCCGGTGCGCTCGCCACGGTGGCAGACGAAATCGCCCGCGCGGGTATCGTCGCGGCTACGCTGCGCGGTGACCGGCCGGGTCAGCGTCTTGGCGGTGTCGGCGTAGAAGTCCGGCGTCAGCGCGGTGTCAGCAAGGTTGATCTGGACATCCTGATAGCCCCACCCCCACTGGCCCGCATAGGTCAGCGGTTCATCGCCTGCCGACGCATCGTGGTAGGCCAGATCGTTGAGGCAGTGCGCGGCGGTCGTAATGCCAAAGCGATCGCCGTCCGTGACGTTGAAGGCGGTTGTACATACATAACGTTTGCCGTCGGCCGTATCGAGGCCTTCGACCCGGGCGCCGCCCGCCATGGTGAGATTGATATCGCTACGTTCTAGCGTGCGGATGCGCGTCGGTACGCCGGCCAGCGCCGCGATCTTGCCCCGCAAAGCCTCGACGTCGGCCGCGGCCACCGCCTGATTGACGATGATCACGAGCTCGCCGCTCCTCGGATCCAACCCCATCGCCGGAAGCGTCGGGAACAGCGCGCCGATTTCGCCTTGATGATTGGTGATCGCCCAGATCACCCTATCTCGCGTCGCCTTGGCGCCGGTGCGGAAGACGATCGGGACGTCCAGCCCACCTGCCGCGACATGTTCGTCGGGGACCGGTATCGTCCCGGTCAAATATACGACGATGCGGAACGCTGGGCTATGCTCGACCGAAATCCCGGCCAGCCGATCTCTGTAGCGCTTGCCGATCCCGTCGGTCGCGGCGACGCTTTCTTCCTGTGCTCGCAGCCGTTGTCGGGCGTTATCCAGCGAGACGCCGAACTGGCGGGCGTATTCGGCCCCGTCCTGCGCCAGGGACTGGTCCGCAGTCTGCCGGCCCGCATTGTCCTTCGGGGTGTTCGGAAGCGAGATCGCTTGCGCCGATGCAGCCGCGACGGCGATGAGGCAGCCAAGCAAGGCCGCCAGCGCACCGCCGGCGCGTACCGCGCGCAGGGCTTGCGAACGGAGGCTGGTGATCCAAAACTGCATGAGCACGCGTATAGCTTCGCGGGGTGACCGTCACCAGCGTGGGTGCGATATCCTGCCTGCCGGGGGCCGGGCGGATATTCAGTCAAGCGAGGGCGTCGTTACGCCCAGGACGAGTTTTCGCGCACGTAGCGCGGCGCAAAGGTAAGGCATATCCATCGCGAGAAAGCGGCGCGGGGTCATTCCTAGGAAGCGATTGGCGTCCCGAATGAAGTGCGGCACGTTATGGTAGCCTGGCGGCACATAAGAAAAATCGATCGCATCCGTATCCGTCAGCATTGACGTGAGCGCGCGCAGAAAACGAGCGCGCATCATCAGCATTTTCGGCGTGAAACCGAAATATCGCTTGGAAATACGGAGAAACGTAGGCGGGCTGATACCGAGCTTCTTGGCAATCCCGATGAGATCGTCGGCCCCTGTCTCGTCCGCCAAAAGCGTCATCATCTTCGCAATGATCGGCTCATTCCTGTCCGGCGGCGGCATGTGTTCGAGGAAGAACCCGTCGATGATATCCTTGACTGCGGAATCGCGATCGGATTCGTACAGGCGAGTTGCCAATGCCTCCACCTGACCTGCCGGCAAGAGGGCTTGGAGCGGCGTGATCCGGTCACGAAGGGCATCTGCCGCTGGCTTGAACAGGCGCGCCCAACCCATCGGGCTGACGTCGATGACGACGGTTACCCCTCCCTGCGCGGTAACCTGCATTGCCCGGCTGGTCACCCCGTAGAGAATGGCGGAGGAAAGCGGATCGTATTGTCGGCGACCGATTTTCACGGTGATGATGCCTTCAGTAAGGACAATCCATACCTGCGCCCAGCTTGGAAGCAGCCATTCCGGCCTCCCCCTCCAGATCGCGGGATCGGAATCGAGCACCGCGTAACTGGGTAAAAGGCTAGCAAGCTGGTCTGCCGGGCGCTCGTACCTGATTGCCGTTCCGGGCGGTAATCGAAAAGCGTCGGGGTCAATGCCAGGCGTCTGGCTACCGCTCCGGATCAATGTCCCCATCGTGTCAAACCCTCCCCCGTCCCTCCCGAATTCTTGAGCAATGCAAAATCAGACGAGTCAAATGCTTAACGGCATGTTTTTCTAAAAAACCTCGGATTGACGCGCTTGTGGCTCTCCCGCATCACGCACTGGATCAAACTTCGCCGCGCAATAGGGGATGGGGCTCTGTGGCGCGAAAAAACAAAGCCCGGTGAGCGGGTTGAGTATCTGAGCTGGTCTGCAAACAAATCGTTCGCGCACGTCGCGCGTCCAGCATTGACGCTGGAAAACTGGGGATTGAAAAAGATGGCGCGTTTGGTCGTGGCAGCCGGTATCGGCGCCAATGAAGCTCGTCGCTCGCGTGCGATGATGTTGCGAGGCGCGCTATTCGCGACTTCCGCGCTGGTTTGCGTGGCGATTGCCGGGCCGGCTCTGGCGCAATCGACCGTCGGCGGTCGCGGGGGCACCTCCGACGGCGCGAACTTGCCCGGTAGCACGCCGGGCGGCGCGGGCGGCTCTTATGGCGCGGCGGGAGCCAATGGCGCAGGTCAGACGACGGGTTCGTTCGACGGTTCGGGCGGCGGCGGCGGTGGTGTCGGTGCCGCTGGCGGTGCGGGCGGCAGCGGCGGCGCAGGAACGTATGCTGCCGGCGGGGCGGGCGGCGCGGCTGGCGCTCCCGGCATGTCGGGTGGCGCAGGCGGTAACGGGACGAGTGTCTTCAACACCTATGGCCCCGCAGGCGGCGGCGGCGGCGGTGGCGGTACGGCGCTCACCACCACGACAAATACGGTGGTGTCGACCGACCTAATCGGCGGATCGGGTGGCGTGGGCGGCGCTTCGGGCAGCGGCGGCGGCGGCGGGGGCGGGGCAGGCGGCTATGGAATCGACCAGACCGGAACGGCCACCACGACCATCGATGCTGGCGTCACGGTTCGCGGCGGTGCAGGCGGCGCCGGCGGCAACACCGGCACTGCATACAGTTTGGGCGGTCAGGGCGGTGGCGGCGGGGTCGGCGTGTTCGGTTCGGGCACGCTGATCAACGCCGGAACGATCGCGACGGGTGCTGCGGGTGCAAGCGGTAGCGGTAACGGCGTCCAGGCGGGTGCCGCGGCAGGATCGGCAGCGGTTGTCGGTTCCGATCTCGCCATCACCAACACGGGATCGATCGTCGGCAACGGCGCCGATGCGATTACTTTCACCGGCGGGGCCAACAGCCTGACGCTCAGCTCGGGCGGGGTCGTGGGAACGTACACCGGCAGCATCGGCATCACCGGCGCGCTCGCACTAAATTCAGGCGCGGCGGGCACCGTGACGCTGAGCAACGTGATCCATGATGCGGCCGGCGGCGCCGGGAACGTCGTGGTGAACAGCGGCGGTTTCGTGACACTGACCGGCGCCAACAATTGGACCGGGACGACAACCGTAAATAACGGCGCGCGCCTGTATGGCACCGCGTCCAGCATTTCCGGCAGCAGCATCGTCTCGAACGGAGATGAGTTCGCGTTAAATTATCAGGATAGCGTACCCGCCACGGTCGCACAGAATATCAGCGGTACTGGCGGTATCGATATCATCGCATCGGCGCCGCTGACGTTCTCGGGGAACATTACCACCCAAGATAGCCTGCTGCTGAACTCGAGCTTGTCCAATGTGACGTTGAGCGGCACGCGCAGCGGGGGCACCAACGCCGCGGTGTACGGCGGAGGGACTGTAAACGTCGCCAGTACCGGCGCGATTCAGGGCGGCAACTACAACGCAATTGCGGTCAATAATGCATCCACAATCAACAATCAGGGCGCGGTCAGCACCAGCGGCACGAGTGGCAACTCGAGTTTCGCGGTTGCGGTAAACGCGGTCGGCGCGGCGATTGCCTCGACCAATACGCTTTCGTTGAATAATTCGGGCGTCATCGCCGGAGTGAACCAAGCGGTCAATGCCTCGTTCGCCACGAAGATCAGCAATTCGGGCGCGATCGGCACCGGTTCGCTCGCGGGCGGGCTGATCACGACCGATAGCGGCGATTACGCGCTATATCTGCACGGAGCGACCGGCACCAATCTGGTTGCCAACAGCGGTACGATCCATGCCGGCGCGGCCGGCATATACTCGAATGCGGCGCTCACGCTCAACAATACCGGCACGATCAGTGGCGGCGAGGTATATGCGGGCAACACGCAAGACGCGGTTTATGCCGCCGGCGCGGCGACCATCCTCAACGCCGGCACGATCACGACGACAACACGTACTGGCACCGTCGGCGCAGCGACCTATGCCGCGTTGAATCTGGTCGGGGGCGGTACGGTGACGAACGCCGCCGCTGGAACGCTTAGAGGCGGCAGCGACGCGACCAATGGCGACGCGATCCAATTCTACGCGGCGGGCACCTTCAACAATTACGGCACCGCGACCGGCGTCGGTGCGGGCGCGCTGACCCAATTCGCATCCGCGGCGACGACGGTTAACCTGTTTGCCGGTTCGACAACGGGAGCGATCAAGCTCAACGGCGGCAACGATATCGTTACGATCTATAACGGTCAGGTGAACGGCAGCGCCGTCACCACGACGTTCAGAGATCCGGTCTCCAACGCGGCGACGGCGGTCACGCTACAAAATGCGGGTTCGGTCGCGGCTGCCAATGTCGGCGCGATCGACATGGGCGGCGGCACCGATACGTTGATGCTGCGCGGCACGGGCACTGGCGCACTCGCGGGCAGCCTGACTATCTCGACATTGGCGGGCGCCGAAATCCTGACCAAGGCCGACGCCGGTGTCTGGACCCTGACCGGTGCGGCAGCCTCTCCAGGCATGGTGATCAATGCCGGAACCGGCGGCGCGCCGGGTTCCGGCGGGCTACTGATCTTCAGCGGCACGACCGGCCTGACCGGGGGCATCACCGTAAACGGCGGAACGATCCGCGCGACGACGGGTGGGGCTTTCGGCACCGGAACGATCACGACGATCGATCCGACGGTGCAATATGCAGCGACCGGCACGTATTCGAACAATATCTTGCTGAATTCGTCCAATCCCGGCGCCGACCCTACCGTATTGCAGACGTTCGGAACCGGCATAAACGCCAGGCTGACGGGGCAGATCAGCCAGGCGACCGCCGGCCAGCCGCTGGTATTTTCCAGTGTCGATGCCAATGGTTTGCAGAATACCGGCACCTTCACGCTTACCAATGGCGCAGCTTCGTATAGCGGGCTGACGACGATCAACACCGGCACAACCGTGGTGGAAAGCAACACCGGTAGCGCGTTGGGCACCGGCGGGGTCTCGGTCGCCACGGGCGCCGTCCTGCAATTCGACAACCAGACGGGTGGTCAGGTACTTCTGGCTGGCGGAACCTATTCCGGTGCCGGCACATTGCGCTTCACCGGCAACGCGGGCAGTTCGACTGTCGTGGGTTTTCCCTCGAACGTTACGATCGGCCTGACATCGGGTGGGCTTATCGACGTGGTCAGCGGCACGGTCGCCGGCAGCGCCAACAGACAAGGCTTCTGGACCGGGAACAAGGGCGATCTCGCCATCGCGTCCGGCGCGATATTCGACGGGGTCGAGGGCGCGATCATCGTCGATGCGCTGACCGGCGCGGGTACACTGCGCGGCGGGTTTTTCGGCGAGGGCAGCACGACCATCGGCGTGGACAATGGCAGCGGGACATTCAGCGGCGTCATCGTCGACGGCCTGAACCCCAACAGCCAGCTGAATCTGATCAAGACCGGCACCGGGATCGAGACGTTGACCGGCGCGAACAGCTACACCGGCACGACCACCATTTCGGACGGTACGCTGGCATTGTCGGGCGCGGGCACGCTTGCCTCGACGCCGATCACCAACAACTCCGTCTTCGACATTTCGGGCCAGACCACCGGCAACGTCAGCATCAACAATTTGACCGGTTCGGTCGCGGGCGCGAACACCGGTCTTGGCAGCAACAACCTTACCGTCACGGCGGCGAACGGAAGCTATGCCGGGAGCGTGACCGGTTCGGGTGCGCTGAATATTGAGGGCGGCGCTGCCTATACCCTAGCAGGAGTGCTGACCAACGCCGGCGGCATCAACGTTTTGGATGCCACCGGTTTGACGCTGACGGGCAGTTACAATGGTGTTCAGTCAGTTCAGACCAACGGCGGCACGTTCACCAATCTTGGCTCGGTGATAACGCAGGGTGAGGGAGTGTACGCCACTGGCGGCGGTGCCGTCTTCAATGGCAGCAATGCGGTGACTGGCGCCCGGATCATCGGATCCTATAGTGGGGTCAATTCGAACACCGTCGGGGCACTGACCGTCGATAACTACGGTTTGATCGAAGGCTTGGGATACGAGGGCGTCACCAAGCGCGGCGGCGGCGCGCTTACCCTGACCAACTACAGCTCCGGCTTGATTTACGCCGCCGACAATTCAGGTTTTTTCACCGGTTGGGGCGTCGGCTCCGACGACGGCAGCATGATCACGATTGCGAGCAATGCCGGCACGATCGTTGGCGCGAATTACGGCGTCTACGGCTCCAACTCGTCCGACAGCATCGTCAATTCCGGGACGATAGCGTCGGGCAATTACGATGTGGCAAACGGGTTGCTGACGCCAAGCGGTGCGACCGCGATTTACTTGCGTGCTGGGGGATCGGTCCTCAACAGCACCAGCGGCACGATTCAGGGCGGGGCACACGCCATCGATGCGGGCCAGCGAGTAGCGCTGAGCAATGCCGGCTCGATCACGGCGACAACGGACACAGTGTTTGCGGGCGGGATTAATTCGTCCGTCCTGAACAATGGCAGCATCGCGGCCTCCCTCTACTCGGCTGTGGTCGGCAATACGGGGCTGACGCTGATCAACGCCGGTGGTGCCACCCTGACCGGGGGCACCGATAACGCTTACGGCTACGCCGTGCAGTTTGCCGGTAATGGCGGCACGTTCAATAATTATGGCTCGGCCATGGGCAGTGCGGGCGGAGTGCTGGCGAACGACAACCTGCAGCAGGGCCCGGGCGTCGCCATCAACCTGTTCGCCGGCTCGACGACGGGTGCGATCAATCTCGTCGAGGGCGACGACACGCTCAGCCTTTACAATGGCACCACGACGACAGCCGACGATACGGTTATCGACCCCGTTACGGGCTTGCCTGTCACGGTGCGCGTGGCGGGAACCTATGCGGCGGCGGCGGTTGGCGCGATCGACCTCGGGGCGGGCAACAACACGCTCAACTTGCGTGGCGACGGCACCGGCGCACAGGCGGGGACGCTGGCCTCGGGCGTGCTTGGTGCGAGCACACTTTCCAAGCTCGATGCCGGCGACTGGTCGGCTACCGATGTTGTGGCAACAACGGTGAACGCCGGCACGGGTCTTGCGGGTCAGGGCGGAACACTGACGCTCGCCGGGACGGGCTTGATCACGGATATCAACGTCAACGGGGCGCAGTTGACCTTGGCGTCCACTACCGCAGCGGGGAACGCGACGATCCACGCGATGGATCCAACGATCAACTTCGCGGCGAGCGGGACGTATAACAACAATATCGACCTCGCCGTGGCGAACGGCCAACAGTCGGCAAATCCGACAGTTCTCAACAATGTCAGCGGCGGCGCGATCGTGCTCGCCGGGGCGATCGCGGAATCCGCGACCGCCGGTCAGTACGTCACGTTTTCGGGCGGCACGACAACGACCCTCCCCAACGCCGGTAACGTCTGGACCGGCAACACGCTGGTCAACGCAGGGGTATCGCTGATCGGCGCCACGACGACGATTTCGGGCAACGCGATCATCGATAACGGCGTGGTGACCTACGACCAAACGACTGACGGTACCGTTGCACAAGCGATCTCGGGTTCGGGCGCTGTCAACGTCGTCGGCAGCGACAATACGAACACGATCACCTTTGCGGGCAACAATACCGTGGCGGGCGGCTTTACCAGCTTCAACCCGGCGCTCGCCTTTAGCGGCGCTACCTCCAATGCGGGGACCACGGTCTACCTGGCGGGTGTCGATGGCCGGTTGAGCGTTACGTCGGGCGGCTCGCTGACGTCTTCGGGCGGAAACACGGTATACGCCAACCTAGGCAATGCCGTGGTCAGCAATGGGGGCACGATTCGCACAACGTCTTCGAACGGCGCTGCGGTCTTTCTCAACGCGGGCGGCACGATCGCAAACGCTGCGAATGCGACGATAGCGGCGAACGGCAATGCGATTTACTCGCTCGGCGCCACCACGCTTACGAACGCCGGCGGCATTACGTCAGCGAACGGCATCGCGGTATTCGCGAACTCCGCAAGCGCTACGACGATTACCAACCAGGCCGGCGGTACGATCTCCAGCAATTTACGTGCGATCGATCTTTCGGGCAGCGCGACAGTCAGCAATGCGGGCACCATCGCGGCCGGCACCAGTACGGGCATTTTGCTGCGCGCCGGCGGCACCGTCACCAACGACGCAAATGGGTTTATCACGGCCGGTTCGGGCGGCGTAATTTTCCAGAACGCGCCTGGCACGGTGACCAACGCCGGCCGGATCGACGGCGCGATTTGGGGTGTAGTGCAAAACGTCGGCGGCATCGCGCTGACCGTCGTCAACCAGGCGGGCGGTACGATCAACGGGACGCAGAACAACGCGATCTACACCGGCGACAGCAATGCAGTGATTACCAAC
>JBDSKT010000054.1:0-3903 GCA_039916765.1 Sphingomonas sp. | reverse complement strand
GCCCGTCCTTCTTGACGTCACCCGGCGCGTAAAAGAACGCCGCCTGGTCCTTGAGCGCGGAGAGCGAAAGCAAGCTCGCGCCGCCGATCGCGACCACGGCCAGCCCGGCCAGCAGCAATCGCTGTCGCTTGGCCTTCATTTCCGCTCGCCCCCGCTTTTCTCGGAGGCCCGCATCGCGATCCAGCTCCACAGCGAAAGCCCCGCGGACACCGCGAGCGTTAGCCCCCAGGCGGCGATGACGAAGGCCCATTGGTTCGGGTGGTTCATGCGCGCCCCGTCACGCCGTCGCCATCCGGCGCATCCGCGCCTCGGCCTTGGCCGCGCCGAGCATCGCCCGCATCCGCATCAGCACGATCGCCGCGAACAACAAGGTGAAACCGGTCACGTTGAATAACAGCGGCCATGCGAGCGATCCCGCAATGCTCGAGCCGGTCAGCCCGATGCTCTGCCCCTGGTGAAGCGTGTTCCACCACACCACCGAATAGCGGATGATCGGCAGCAACACCGATCCCGCGACGCCGTAGATCGCCGGTATCCGTCCGTCCCCGCCCCGCTCGGCGTCAGCGCGGGTCAGCGCCATGAAACCGAGATACACGAAGAACAGCAACAGCATCGACGTCAGCCGCCCGTCCCATTGCCACCACGTCCCCCAGGTCGGCCGCCCCCAGATCGATCCGGTGGCGAGACACAGAAAGGCAAACGTCGCCCCCGGCAGCGCGATGGCCCGCGCCGCGACCATCGCCAGCGGATGTCGCCAGACGAGGTAGACGATCGACGAGACGGCGATCCCGCTCCATCCCCCCATGCCGAGCCAGGCGGTCGGCACATGGATGTAGAGGATCCGCACGCTGTCGCCCTGCAGATAATCCGGGGGCGTCTGTGTCAGCCCCGCCCAGGCGCCGATCGTGATCGCGACTACGCCCGACCAGAACAGCACGGGCGTGAGCGGCCGGGCGATCCTGAGGAAGCGAGCGGGATTGGCGAGGGCATGAAGGCTGGGCACGGTGCGCGCGGTGTATAGCGGGCGCGCCGCTTTCTCAACGGCATTGCGCAGGGGACCTGCCCGGGCCTGCTCGGCCGTGGTTATCCCCGACTAGCGACATGCGTCGGCGGGCGATTGGGAATTTCCGGCAATCGATGCCAAACCGCAAGATCGGTCGAGCGCGTCGTGTGCCCAAGCCCGTAACTGGCGTGGCCACGGAGGAAGAGACGATGAAGGCGGCACTCGAACACTACCATGCCAGGATGCAGCGGGTGCTGGATCATATCGACCGGCATCTGGACGGCGATCTGGATCTGGAAGCGGTGAGCGGCGTCGCGGCATTCTCGAAATACCATTTCCACCGGCAGTTCACGTCGACCTTTGGGTTGTCCGTGCATCGCTATGTTCAGCTGGCCCGTATGAAGCGTGCTTCGCATCGGCTTGCCTTGAGCGACGCCCAAAGCGTCACGGACATAGCGATGGATGCCGGTTACGACGCACCGGATGCCTTCGCCCGCGCCTTTCGGCAGAGGCTCGGGCAATCGCCTTCGTCGTTTAGGAAGTCTCCCGACTGGGATCCGTGGCTTGCGGCCTTCGGGCCTTTCGACAACGCAAGGAGCAAGCTCATGCATATTACCTTCACCCAAGACGACGTGACCATCCGCGATGTGCCGCCAACGCCGGTGGCGATCATGGAACATCGCGGCGACCGGGCAACGCTCGGCGAGACCATCCAGCGGTTCAGGGCCTGGCGCGAGGCTGCTGGCCTTTCGCCCGAGACAAGCCCCACCTTCATGGTCTTTCGCTCCGAGCGAAGTCCCGCCAACCCGGCCGACTACAGCATGGATTTATGCGTCGAGACCGATCACACGATCGAGGCGAATGACGGGCAGATGAAGACGGGCATTATACCCGGCGGGCGCTGCGCGGTGTTGCGCTACCCTGGCAATACCAACAATCTGGAGCCCGCCGCGCTCTACCTCTATCGCGATTGGCTTCCGGCCAGCGGCGAGGAAGCACGCGACTTCCCGATCTATTGCCAGCGCCGGCTTTCGCTGATGCCGGACGTGGCGGCGCATGAGGTCGTCGTGGAAGTGTTCCTGCCACTGAAATAGCGTCTCGAACGGCGGCCTGTCCCTTCTGATAGACAGAGGCTGGCAGGCCGCCATTTACCGCGAGTCGATGCGCGGCCCCGAATAAAGCGCTGTCCTACAGCCGCGCATTCGTGTTTCACTATCCAACGGCTCTTTGAAATCGTCGGTCCGCTCACCCAGCATCCTCGAATTCACCGGAGGCCAGCGCAATTGTCGTTATCCCGGAACCTTCGGAACTTTCGCACCGCCGATCGCAAGAGCGCGGCGCTTCTCACGTCGGCCGAAAACCGCGCCAGCGTGTGAAGAGTGTGAAGATTCGCCGCGTCAGAAACGACACGGCGACCTCGCCGATCGTGCGACCTCCCGCCTTGCGGCGCTCAGCTCCGCCCGATCAGCCGCTTGGCGATCGTGTCCGCCACGTCGCTCGCCGGCGCACCGGTGCGGTCGCTTTCGTCCCACACCTCGGCCAGCCGCTCGGGGATCTTGGCGATTCGCGCCTCGACCTCGGCCTGGTCGCCTTGGCCGAGATATTCGAGGCCCACGTTGATGATCCCGCCCGCGTTGATGACGTAATCCGGCGCGTAAAGAATGCCGCGATCGTGCAGCATCGCGCCTTGCGCCATCGTCGCGAGCTGGTTGTTCGCGCCGCCGGCGATTACCGTCGTCCGCAGCGCGGCGATCGATGCCTCGGTGAGGATCGCGCCGAGTGCGTTGGGGCTGACCACATCGGCCTCGATGCTGAGGATCGCGTCCGCCGCCGCGGTCTCGGCGCCAAGCTGCGCCGCGAGAGCCGCCGCCTTCTCGGCGCTGACGTCCGCCAGCGTCAGCCGCGCGCCGTCCTTCGCCAGCAGCTTGGCCAGCCCGCCGCCGACCGAGCCAACGCCCTGGATCGCGACATGGACGCCTTTCATGTCGCTCACGCCGAGCTTGCGCTTCGCCGCCGCCTTGACGCCGAGGTACACGCCCATCGCCGTGAACGGGCCGGGATCACCCCCCGCCGCGCCGCTCGCTACCGGAAGGCCGGAAACGTATTTGGTTGCGCTGGAGATCGTCACCATGTTGGCATCGGAAATGCCGACATCTTCCGCCGTGACGTAGCGCCCGCCAAGGCTGTCCACCGCGCGGCCGAATGCCCTGAGCAGATCGTCGCCCTTCGTGTGGTTGGCATCGGCCAGGATCACCGACTTGCCGCCGCCCATCGGCAGCCCGGCCATCGCGTTCTTGAAGCTCATGCCGCGCGACAGGCGCAGCGCGTCGGTGATTGCCTCGTCGCTGTTCGCATAGTGCCAGAAGCGAGCGCCGCCCGCCGCCGGGCCAAGCTTGGTCGAATGGATCGCGATTACGGCGCGCAGGCCGGTCTGCGCATCGGTAAACAGGTGGACGCCCTCATGGTCGTCGAAATCGGGGAAACCCCAGCCGGTGGTCATGGCGATCCTGAACAAAAGAATGGGGCGACCGACGGGACTTGAACCCGCAACATCCGGCATCACAAGCCGACGCTCTAACCAATTGAACTACGATCGCCGCAGAGCGGACGCCCCTAGCGGGCCGGAGCCGCCAGCGTCAAGCCGCCGGTCGTGTGAAGCGGGGTTACCGGATCGCCCCGTCCACGCCGAGCGTGTAGCCCTGCGCGGTCGGCTGGAAGCCCCCCAAGGTAAGGCGCTGCACAGCCGCCGGATCGCTTGGCTGGAGGCTCAAATCGGCGTGATAATGGCCAGCGCCCGAAATGCGCAGGACCACGCGCTCGGCGCCGGAGGCGCTGACCAGCGGCAGGAGCAGCGCGCCACCCTCGCACCGCGCTTCGCCGCTCATCGCACCGCCAAAATC
>JBDSKT010000053.1:0-7940 GCA_039916765.1 Sphingomonas sp. | reverse complement strand
CACCGGGTTCTTGGCGTTCTGGGCGACGGCGAGTTCGGCGTCGGAGATCTGGCCGTCATTGTTCGTGTCGATCGGCTTGAGCATCGCCGTCAGCTGGGTTTGCAGCTGTTGCTGGCGCGCCACGACCTGGTCGATCTGCGCTTTGTATGTCGTAGCGATCTGCGTGTTTGCCGTATTGAGTGCGTTGGCGCTCAGAATGGCTTCGGCGGGATCGGCCACCGCCACGCTGGTCACCTGCGCGGCAACCGGCATCGCGCCCAGCAGCACCGGCGCACCCAGTGCGGCGGCGATCGTCATCATCTTACGGCTCTTCATCAGAATTGTGTCCCTACGTTGAATGTCAAAAGCTTGGTGGCGTCGCCCTTATCCTTGAGCAACGCATATGCAAGGTCGATGCGGAGCGGGCCGAACGGCGAGTTCCAGTTGACGCCCGCGCCAACCGAAATGCGCGGCCGCGCGGAGTTGCCGACGAACTGCTCCTGGAAGGGCGAGATTTGCTGAACAGCCGCGGTGTTGATCGAGGTGCCGGCACACGCCCCGCCGCTCGTTGCCGAGAATCCGACCTTACACGTTGTGAAGCTCCCGGGGTTTGTCGCATCTGTCGCAGGTACGACGTATAGCGGATTACCCGAGGAATCGACTTGCGGCTGGTTGTAAGGAAGCACCGTCTGTCTTCCCGTGATTGGATCGACGACCGTGTCAAACTTAAGCGTGTCCAGCGGCTTGGTCACGCCAAACAAACCGCCGATCTGGACATAAATCGATGGCCGCAATCCAAGCTCGTGCGCGCCAGAACCAAGCGGGAGTTCAAGCTCGAGCTTGCCAAGATAATAGGCACGGCCGCCCAAAGCGTCATCGCCGATCTGCTTGCGATCGGTCTGCAAAACCTGATTGCCGGACGAATCGAGTGTATATGGGACGCGCAGCACGCGCGGGCCGACACCGCGAATGTCGAAGCCGTGGAAGTCGGGCTCGCCGAGATAGAAACGGTCGGTGATCCGCACCGGATCGATTCCGGGGCCCTTGGTGCCCTCGAGCGACTTGATGTAGCCGCCTTCCACATTGGCGGAAAAGATGAAGCCTTTACCAGCGTTGAAGTATTTCGCGCCTTCGAAGCGGCTGCGGATATATTTCACGTCGCCGCCCAGCCCGGCGAAATCCTGGCTGAAGTTGAAGCGCTGGCCCGCCGTGGGATGCAGGCGGCTGTTGAGGCTATCGAAGATCAGCGAATAACCGATCGACGAGGTGATACGGTTGCCGACCGCCTGGCACAAATAACTGCCGGCACGGAGCGGGTCGCAAACGCCGTTGGTGTAGTATTGCGCCGGATCGAGCGAAACCTGATCGTAGCTGAGCCCATAACGCGCGGCGAGCGACCAGTATTCGGTCAGCGGCACGCCGGCGCGGAGCTGGAATCCGGTTGATACCTGAGAATAGGTCGTGTTGCGATCACCATTCTGGTTGAAGTTGAACGAATTGTAATCGCGGCGGAATATGTCCCCGCCAATCGCAATGTTCTTGTCGAACAGATACGGGTCGGTGAAGCCAAGCTCGACCGATTTGGAATAGGTGGAGTAATTGACACTGGCGCGCAGTTCCTGGCCCTTGCCGCGGAAATTGTGCTGCGTGACCGACGCCTGGATGATGAACTTCTCGAGGCTTGAATAGCCGGCCGAGAGCGACAGCTCACCGGTCGATTTCTCCTCGACGTTCGCCTCGAGCACCACACGATCGGGGGACGATCCGGGCGTCTGCTTGATCTCGAACTTGTCCTGGAAAAAACCGAGCGAATTGATGCGATCTTGCGAGCGCTTGACCTGGAAGCTGTTGAACGCGTCTCCCTCGGCGAGACGAATCTCGCGCCGGATCACCTTGTCCTGGGTTTGCGTATTACCGTTGATATCGATCCGCTCGATGTAGCTGCGCTGCGCCTGAGCGATGTGGAAGTTGATCGACATCGTCAGTTTTTCGGGATCGCGATCGAACTCCGGGTTCGTATCGGTGAAGGCGTAACCGAACAGACCGGCGGTCTGATTCAGCGTATCGACCGAATCCTCTACCTTCTTAGCGTCGTACCAGTCATCCTTCTTCATGCTCAGGCCGGCGGCGAGCTTCTTGCCGTCGAAATCGCGGATGTCGCTATCCACGGTGACGTTGCCGAACTTGTAGCGCTTCCCTTCCTCCACCACGTACGTGATGATGAAGTCCTTCTTGTCGGGCGTGAGCTCGGCCACCGCGGAGGTAACCTTGAAGTCGGCATAGCCGTTGCTCAGGTAGAACTGGCGCAGCTTCTGCTGATCGTAGGCCAGCCGGTCCTGATCATAGCTCGTGTTCGAACTGAGCAACGTGGTCAAACGTGTCTGCTTGGTCGCCATCTGCCCGCGCAGCTTGCCGTCCGAGAACACCTCGTTGCCGATGATGTTGATCTGGCGGACCTTCGACTTGGGACCTTCGTTGATCTCGAACACGATATCGACGCGATTCTGGTCGAGCGACACCATCTTGGGGTCGATCGCCGCGGCGAAGCGACCTTGACGGCGATATAACTCGACGATCCGCGCAACGTCCTGGCGGACGGCGGTGCGGGTGAAGATCTGCCGCGGCGCGAGCTTGATCTCCTTCTTGATCTTGTCTTCCTTGAGCCGCTTGTTGCCCTCGAAGATGATCCGGTTGATGATCGGATTTTCGCGCACGCGCAGCACGATGTCGCCGCTTTCGGCACCGACGATCGTCACGTCGGCGAACAGGTCACTGCCGAGCAGGTCCTTGATCGCTTGATCCAGCACCTCATTGTTATACGTCTGTCCGACGCGTAGCTTGGTGTAGCTCAACACCGTCTCGGGCTCGATCCGCTGCGATCCTTCGACGCGCAGCGACTTGATCGTTCGCATGACCGGCGGTGGCGCGGGTTGCGTCGGTATCGGAAGGGCTGTCGCCGGCGCCGCCTGCGCAGGCGCCCCTTTGGCAGGGGTTGCCTGAGTCGGGTTTGCCTGGGCAGGAACCGCCTGCGCGAGAGCGGCGACCGGCACGCCCGCCAGCATCGTCCCCGCCATCAGCAGGGTCGTGGCGCGGGCGCCAAACGTAGAAGCCTTGATCGTCGTCACTATCCACCCCAAACCGGAGAAATTCGCTGGCCTGCGCTAACCCGACAGCCCTGCCTCAACCACGTCAGCCGATCAACCCGGCCAGATTCTTCCATAGCCCGAACGAGCCGAGATCGTTGAACGTCACCACCAGCATCAGCGCAAGAATTGCGGCCAAGCCGCCGCGAAAGGCCCACTCTTGAACGTGGGATTCGACCGGCCGACGCCGCACCGCTTCGATCGCGTAAAAGAGCAGGTGGCCGCCATCCAGCAGGGGGACTGGCAACAAGTTGATGAATCCCAGATTAATCGACAGCATCGCGACCCACCAGATCCATGTCGGCAGGCCCAAACTAGCCTGCTCGCCGGACATTTTGGCGATGCGGATCGGGCCGCCCAATTCATCGACCGAACGCCGGCCCGTGACGATCTGGCCGATCCCGGCAACCTGATCGCGCACGATCGCGCCGATCAATTCGGTTGCGACGACCGGCGCCTGAAACGGGCCGACCAGCGCGAAACTTGGGGCGACGGGGCCGATTCCAAGTCGCCCGATCCGCGCGGAATTGCCGAAGCGGTCGGTCGCGACGACGGTACCGATCACAGCGTCCACGCGCGCGGCGTGACCGCCTCGGACATAATCGATTCCGATCCGCTCGCCCGGCCGCAGCGTGGTGTAATCGGCCATGTCGGTATAGGTTTCCACCTGCCGTCCACCGAGCGAGACGATCCGGTCATCCGGTCGCAATCCCGCCGCGGCCGCCGCGCTCCCCGGTTGAACCAGGCCAACCATCGCCGGTGTCGTCGGCACGCCATATGCCATCGCGAACCCGGCCAGGATCAGCAGCGCCAATAACAGGTTCACGGCCGGACCGGCAGCGATGACGATCGCGCGTTGCCACAGAGGCTTGGACGGGAAAGTTCGCATTCGCTCTTCGGCCGGGAGCATCAACCACTCGGCATCGGGACGGCTCGATGCATCAAGGTCGCCCGCGAACCGAACGTACCCGCCGAGCGGAAAAGCGCCCAGCTTCCACCGCGTGCCGCGACGATCGTTGAAGCCGCCGATTTCGGGGCCGAATCCGATCGAGAACACGTCCGCCTTCACACCGAACAGCCGGCCGGCAAGATAATGGCCCATCTCGTGCACGAACACGAGGATGCCGAAGGTCAGCGCGAAAGCGCCGAGGGTCAGCAACAGGCCGGGATCCTGGATCAAACGACGCAATCCTTCACGCGCTCTTCCGCCAAGCTGCGCGTCTCGGCATCGACGGCGAGAACTGCGTCGAGCGTGGTTGGCGCGGGCGGATCGTAGCGTTCCAGCATATCGGCGACGATTGCGGCAATTTCGAGGAAGCCGATGCGCCGCGCGAGAAAGGCGGCCACCGCGACCTCGTTCGCAGCATTGAGAATGGCCGGCCGCGCCCCGCCCGCCTCGACCGCGTCGCGCGCAAGCGCGAGCGCCGGAAAGCGCGTCGTATCGGGCGCCTCGAAATCGAGCCGGCCGATCTTGACCAGGTCGAGCGGCTCCATCGGCGTAGCCATCCGATCAGGCCAGGCGAGGCAATGCGCGATCGGTGTGCGCATATCTGGGGGCCCGAGCTGCGCCAGTACCGAGCCATCGACATAATCGACCAGCGAATGAATGACCGACTGGCGGTGCAGGACGATCTCAATCCGCTCGGCCGCAACCGGAAAGAGCCGCGCGGCCTCGATCAGTTCCAGCCCCTTGTTCATCATCGTCGCCGAATCGACCGAAATCTTTGCGCCCATCGACCAATTGGGATGCGCGATCGCCTGTTCGGGGGTGACGCTGCGCATGTCTTCAAGCGACCAGTCTCGGAACGGGCCGCCGCTTGCGGTGAGGATGATCCGCCGCACGCTCTGCGGACGAGCGAAATCGAAGCACTGGAAGATCGCATTGTGCTCCGAATCGGCCGGGAGCAACGTTGCGCCGCTCTTCGCCGCCGCCGCCAGAATCACGTCGCCGGCGGAAACCAGAGGCTCCTTATTGGCCAACACTACCACGCCGCCCGTCTCGACCGCCGCCATGACGGGTTGCAGCCCGGCGCAGCCGACGATCGCGCCCATCGTCCAATCGGCGCCGCTCCCCGCCGCCTCGATAATGGCGTTTGCACCGCCCGATGCGCGGATGTCCGTCCCACGCAATGCGTCGCGCAACGCGGGCAGACACGATTCGTCGGCGACCACCGCGCTCTCCGCCCGGTTGCGGATCGCCGCCGCGGCCAACTTGGCGACATCGCAATTGGCGGTCAGCGCGACGACCCGGAAGGCGCCTGGCGATCGCTCGATCAGGTCGAGCGTCGAACTGCCGACCGATCCGGTCGCGCCGAGGATCGTGACCGATTTCACAGTGGCAGCAGGGGGTAGATCTTGGGCACGGCAACCGCGATGAACGCCGCCACCGGCGCGACCGGCACCAGCCCGTCGAGCCGGTCGAGGACGCCGCCATGCCCGGGCAGCAGACTGCCGCTATCCTTCACTCCGGCGCGGCGCTTCAGCCAGCTCTCGAACAAGTCGCCGCCCTGCGCCAGCACCGCGAGTATCGGGCTCGACAGCGTCAACCGCCAGGCAAGGCCGTATTGCCAGTGCATAAGAAGGCCGAACACGCTCGCCGCCACGACGCCACCGACGAGGCCGGCCCAGGTCTTGTTCGGGCTGATACGCGGCGCCAGCTTGGGTCCACCGATCGCGCGGCCGGCGAAATAGGCACCGATATCGCACAGCCAGACCAGCGCCATCGCCCACAGCGCGAACACCACGCCCTCGGGCTGCTTGCGCAATACGAGCAACCCAAGCACTGGCAGCCCGACATAGATGACCCCCGCCGCGAGCATGCGACGCTGCGTGACGATCACGACGAAGAATGCCGCGCCGATGACCAGCCCGAGCGTGAGGAAACCCGGCCCCGCGCCCAGCAGCGGCATCATCAGCGCGAGCGGCACCGAAAGCGCGAACTGCGCGAGGCGTTTGCGCTCGGGCGGCGCGCCAGCCAGATCAGCCCATTCCCCCATCATCAGCAGGCCGAGTACGACGCAGAGCAGCCAGAACGGAATTCCGCCAATAACCAGTGCGAGCAACGCGACGGCGATCAACGCAACTCCGACCAGCACGCGCTGCTGCAGCTCGGAAAGCCGCCGGATGCCCTCCGGCGGTTTCACAGTCCGCCAAACCGCCGTTGCCGACCCGCGAACCGATCGACGGCCTCGGCGAGTTGGTCGGCGCCGAAATCGGGCCAGAGCGTATCGACGAACAGCAGCTCGGCATAGGCGGCCTGCCACAGCAGAAAATTGGACAAGCGCACTTCGCCCGACGTACGGATCAACAGATCGAGCGGCGGCAAGTCCGCGGTGTCGAGCTCGGCCTCGATCATCTCCGCGTCGATTGCCGCGGGTTCAAGCTCGCCATCGCGCGCCCTTTCGGCAAGACGCGATGCGACTTTGGCGATCTCCGCTTGTGACCCGTAATTGAGCGCGATCACCAGGATCGGGCCGGTATTGCGAGCGGTGCGCGCGATCGCGCCATCGATCTGCTCGACCACGTCCGCCGCGAACCTACGGTAATCGCCGATCACGCGCAGCCGCACATTCTCGCGCACCAATTCATCCAGATCGGTGCGAATGAAGATGCGCAGCAGCCCCATGAGGTCGCCGATCTCCTCGGCCGGACGCCGCCAATTCTCGGACGAGAAGGCGTACAAGGTCAGCGCTTCGATCCCCATCGCGCGCGCCGCACGGGTCACGCGGCGCACCGCCTCCACACCCTGTCGGTGCCCGGCGAGCCGCGGCAAAAGACGCTTCTTCGCCCAACGCCCATTGCCATCCATGATGATCGCGACGTGACGGGGCAGGCTCGCCGAATCCGTCGCCGGGCCGGGCGCCGGCGTTCGGGTAGAGGCGGCAAGTGGCTTCACTTGCCGAGAATTTCCTTTTCCTTGGCGCCCGCCGCCGCGTCGAGTTCGGCGATCGTCTTGTCGGTCAGCCTCTGCACTTCGGTTTCGAGCCGCTTGCGCTCATCCTCGCCGAACAGGCCCTTCTTCTCATCGGCCTTGAGCGAATCCATTCCGTCCCGCCGCACATTGCGCGCCGCAATGCGCGCGTCTTCGGCATATTTGCCAGCAAGCTTGGCGAGTTCCTTGCGGCGCTCCTCCGTCAAATCGGGGATCGGCAGGCGGAGCATCTGGCCATCGACGATCGGATTAAGGCCGAGTCCCGCCGAGCGAATCGCCTTGTCGACCGGACCGACATTGCCTTTATCCCACACTTGAACCGAAAGCATCCGCGGCTCGGGCGCCGAAACGGTGGCGACCTGGTTGAGCGGCATCTGCGCGCCGTAAACCTCCACCGTCACCGGGTCGAGCAACGCGGTCGATGCACGGCCCGTACGCAGGCCAGCAAGATCGTGCTTCAACGCATCGACACTGCCCGCCATGCGACGTTCTAGATCGGCCTTGTCATAAGCGGCCATCGGCTATCCTTCCTTTTGCACCACGGTCGATACGCCCTCGCCGCGCAGCACGGCGGCGAGATTTCCTGGCTCGCGGATGTTGAACACGACGATCGGAATATCGTTATCGCGGCAAAGCGCGATCGCGCTGGCGTCCATGACCTTCAAATTGTCCGCGAGAACTGTATCGTAACTAACTGTGGGATACCGCTTTGCCGTCTGCACCACCTTGGGATCGGCATCGTAGACGCCGTCCACCGACGTGCCCTTGAACAGCGCATCGCACTTCATCTCGGCGGCGCGCAACGCGGCACCGCTGTCTGTCGTGAAAAACGGACTGCCCACTCCCGCGGCGAAGATCACGACGCGGCCCTTATCGAGGTGGCGCAT
>JBDSKT010000052.1:0-8783 GCA_039916765.1 Sphingomonas sp. | reverse complement strand
TTCATGTACCGCAATCTCTATCACCACCCGCGCCAGCTTGCCGCCGCTCAGTCCGCCACTCGCGTGGTGTCGGGACTGTTCGCCGCCTATCGTGCTGACCCCGCCTCGATGCCGGGCGACTGGTCGGCACGGCTGCCCGCCGAGGAGCCATGGCGCAGCCGCCACATCGCGGATTTCATTGCCGGGATGACCGATCGTTATGCCGTTACGCGCTATCGCGAGACCGTCGGGCCGATCGATTTGCCGGAAGGGTTCTGACGGCCGCCATACGGTCCGAACCAGCGAATCGAGCGATCCGGCATACTTGTGCGACAAAGCGTGCTTAGATCGGTCGTACGCTAGGAGATGTATCATGGGTGCCGTCAATATCGCGCTCAATCGCTTCGGGCTCGGCGCTCGCGCCGATCAACCCACGCCGGGCGATGCCAAGGCGTGGTTGCTCGGCCAGTTCGACCGTTATGATGCAAAGCCCGATACGATCGCCAACGCACCGACCAGCGCCGCCGTGTCCGCCGAGCTGGCCGACTATTTCCGCGAGCAGCGTGCGTTACGCGAGCAGCAGCGCACGGGGGCCGTAGCCACGCCTGCCACAGGGCCTGCGAGTGGAATGACAGCGAGCATAGTGAACGCGGGCGCAGAGGCCGCAGCACAGATGCTCCAACCGACAACGATGGCACCGGGCGCGCCGCGTCAACCCGGTCGTACCGATGCCGAGCGGCAGGCCCGCCAGTTTGCGGGTCGTGAAAGCCGCCAGAATTATGCCGGCGCGGTGGGCGCGCGCGCGACCAATGCCTTGATCACCGATACGCCCTTCATGGAGCGGCTGGTGCATTTCTGGGCCAACCACTTCGCGGTGTCGGCGGACAAATTGCAGGTCATCGGGCTATCGGGAACGCTCGAGTTCGAGGCGATCCGGCCGCACGTGCTCGGCACCTTCCGCGACATGCTCACGGCGGTCGAGCGCCACCCGGCGATGCTGCTCTATCTCGATCAGGCAGTGTCGGTCGGGCCGAACAGCCCGCTGGGTCTGCGCGTGGCGGCTCGGGGCATTCGCAAGATCGGACTGAACGAGAACCTCGCGCGCGAAATTCTAGAGCTGCACACGCTCGGCGTACGAACCGGCTATACCCAGGCCGACGTCACCGAGTTCGCGCGAGCGATGACCGGCTGGATGGTCGCGGGGATCGGGCAAGGGCCCGGCGCCCGGGCGGCAGGGACTGACGGACTCCCCGGCGATTTCGTCTTTGCGCCGGCGATCCACGAGCCGGGAGATCGCAACATCATCGGCAAGCATTACCCTGCCGGCGGGGTCGAGCAGGCACAGGCGGTGCTGAACGATGTTGCGGTATCCCCTGCGACCGCGATGCATATCGCGACCAAGCTTGCGCAGCATTTTGGCGGCGACAATCCACCCCCGGCGATGGTGGCGCGGCTGCAGGCTGCGTTCCTGCGGTCCGGCGGTGATCTGCCGACGATATACCGCGCAATCATCGAGTCGCCCGAGGCATGGGTCGAACAACCGATCAAGTTCAAGACGCCGTGGGAATGGTCGATCTCAGCGATGCGCGCGTTGAACGTGCGCGTGGCCGATCCGCTCGCCACGGTCGGGCTGCTCAATCAGCTCGGCCAGCCGACCTGGAAGCCCGGCCAGCCCGTCGGCTATGACGACATCGCGGCGAGTTGGGCTGGACCCGACGCGGTGATGCGCCGGGTCGAAGCGGCCGAGCGCTTCGCAGGCCGCGCCGGGAGCGTTGTCGATGCCCGCGCGGTGGCGCCCAAGCTCTTTCCAGGTGCCGTGACCCCCGCCACAACCCAGGCGTTGGCGCGCGCCGAAAGCCCCGGACAGGCGCTTGCGCTCTTGCTGGTCGCGCCAGAATTCATGCGGAGATAGGCCATGATCATCGATCGTCGCGGGTTCATCGGAGCAAGCGCCACTGGCGCCACGCTCACCGCGCTCGCTCCCCGGATGGCCTTCGCCAAGGCGGAGACCGATCGGCGTTTCATTTTCATCATCCAGCGCGGCGCGGCTGACGGACTCGGCACGATCGCGCCGGTAGGTGATCCGGCATTTGTCGGCCAGCGCGGCGATCTCGCGATGGATTTCGCGAAGGCGACAAAGCTCGATTCGATGTTCGCGCTGCATCCATCGCTCATGAAGATCGGCAACCTGTATGCGACCAAGCAGGCGCTGTTCGCGCATGCGATCGCCTCGCCCTACCGCGACCGCTCGCATTTCGATGGGCAAAACGTGCTCGAGACAGGCGGGCTTGGCGCGTATCAGCGCAAGGACGGCTGGCTGAACCGCTTGCTCGGTGTGATCCCTTCGGGCGAGGCCAAGGCGATCGCCGTATCCGCCACGGTGCCGATGGCGCTGCGCGGGCCGCACGACGTATCGTCCTACGCACCCTCGGCATTGCCGCAAGCCTCGGACGATCTGCTTCAACGGGTGTCGTTGATGTACGAAGGTGACAGCCAGCTCCACGCACTGTGGAGCGAGGCGCTCGGCACCAAGGCGCTGACCAGCGACCTGACGATGAGCAATGCCCAAAACGCGGCCGCCACCGGAGCGCTCGCCGCCAAATTGCTTGCCCCGGCAAATGGCGCCCGGATCGCGATGATCGAAACCGGCGGATGGGACACGCATACGGCGCAGCGTCAACGGCTGGGCGCGCAGCTAAAAGGGCTCGATGCGATGATCGGCGCGCTTCAGAGGGGGCTGGGGCCTTTGTGGCAGGATACGATGGTACTCGTCGCGACCGAGTTCGGGCGTACCGTCGCGGTCAACGGCACCAATGGCACCGACCACGGCACCGGCACCTCGGCGATGCTGCTCGGCGGCTCGATCAAGGGCGGGCGCGTGCTCGCCGATTGGCCCGGACTGAACCAGACGGTGTTGTTCGAGAATCGCGACCTAAAGCCGACGACGCAGCTCGATGCGTTCATCGGTGGCGCGGTTGCCGGCCATTTCGGCGTCGATCCGCGCCGCGCGATGGCGACGCTGTTCCCCGACAGTCAGGGTGGGGCCGTGGTCGCTGGCCTTTCGTAGGTGTATTTGAAAAGGTGGCGCGCTTTGCACCACGCGTTGCCATCCGCTAAAGGCCGCGCTCGCTGTAACGAGCCGGACCACCGATGACGCTATATACCCGCTTCGCCGCGCACCTAGAGGCGGCGCTCGATGACCTTGTCGCGGCAGGCGATCTCCCCGCCGATCTGAACCGCGCGGCGGTCACGGTCGAGCCGCCGCGTGACGCGACGCATGGCGATCTTGCGACGAACGCGGCGATGGTCCTCGCCAAGCCGGCCGGAACCAGTCCGCGCGCGCTGGCGGAAAAGATCGCCCACGAGCTGAGAAAAATCGATGAGGTCGAGAGCGTGTCGATCGCCGGGCCGGGGTTCATCAACCTATCGTTGACCGACGATACGTGGCGGGCGGAACTGGCCGCGATCCATGACGAGGGCGCTGATTACGGTCGCTCGACCCGCGGTCGCGGCGTGACGGTGAACATCGAATATGTTTCCGCAAATCCTACGGGGCCGATGCATATGGGGCATTGCCGCGGCGCGGTCGTGGGAGACGCTCTTGCGTCGCTGCTCGAATTCGCCGGGCATAAGGTGATCCGCGAATACTACGTCAACGACGCCGGTGGCCAGGTCGATACGCTCGCACGGTCGGCGCATGTGCGATACCGCGAGGCGCTCGGCGAGCCGATCGGCGACCTTCCCGAAGGTTTGTATCCCGGTGAATATCTCGTGCCGGTGGGGCAGGCGTTGGCGCGGGAATATGGCGATCGTTACGCGGAGGCGCCGGAAAACGAGTGGCTGGCCCAGTTCCGTAAAACGACCGTTGCGGCGATGCTCGTGTTGATCAAGGCGGACCTCGCGCTGCTCGGCATCCATCACGATCTTTTCTCGTCCGAGGCGGAGCTACAGGCCGCGGGCAAACCGCAGGCGGCGGAAAAGGAATTGCGCGCGCGGGGACTGATTTACGACGGCAAGCTCGAGGCTCCGAAGGGCGAGACACCGGAGGACTGGGAACCGGTCGTCCTTCCCCTATTTCGATCGTCGCAATTCGGCGACGATCAGGACCGCCCAATCCGCAAATCGGATGGCAGCTGGACCTATTTCGGTGCCGACCTCGCCTATCACTGGCAAAAGGCTCAAACCGCCGATGCGCTGATCGACATCTGGGGCGTCGACCATGCCGGTACGGTCAAGCGGATCGTCGCGGCGGTCCAGGCGCTGACCAGCGGCAAAACCCGCTTCGACGTCAAGCTGGTGCAGATGGTCCGGCTTTTGCGCGCGGGTGAGCCGGTCAAGATGTCTAAGCGTTCCGGCAACTTCGTCACGCTGGCTGATGTCGTGCGCGAGGTTGGCAAGGACGTGGTGCGCTTCACTATGCTGACGCGCAAGTCGGACGCGCAGATGGATTTTGATTTTGCCAAGGTGGTCGAGGCGTCGAAGGACAATCCCGTATTCTACGTGCAATACGCTCACGCCCGGATAGCGTCGCTTCACCGGCGTGCAGATGAGGCCGGAATCGTATGCGGCAGCATCGATCTGTCCCGACTTGAAACGGAAGACCTTGCGCTGGTCAAGCTCGCGGCGCAGTTTCCTCGTCTTGTGGAGACCGCGGCAACAGCACGCGAACCGCACCGCATTGCCTTTTATCTCTATGACTTGGCGGCGGCTTTTCACGCGCTCTGGAACGTCGGCAACGATCGGCCCGAGCGCCGTTTTCTCGTTATCGACGATGCGCCCGTGACGTGCGCGCGGCTTTTCTTAGCCGACGCTATCGGGCAAATAGTGCGCAACGGCCTTGCCATCATGGGGGTGGAGGCGGCCGAGGAGATGCATTGATGCCCGAGACCTGGACCGAACCTCCTGTCCGCGATGAGGACCGGCTGCCCTGGTTGGAAACGGCTGACCAGGATTATCGCGGTGGCCCGTCGCTTATCCGTACGCTGCTGCTCGTCATCCTGGGATTGGCGGTCGTCGCGGCTGTGATCTACGGGGTTCACCTGTACAAGACGCGGCGCGGCGTCGATGGCAACGGGGCGCTAATCACCGCGCCCGAGGGTGAATATAAGGTCAAGCCCGACAATCCGGGCGGAATGAACGTCACGGGTGAAGGGGACAGTGCGATCGCGACCAGTGATGGCGCCGGCGCGGGCAATGCGGCGATTGACCTGAAGGCGGTTCCGGAGTCGCCGGTCACCGGCACCAAGGCGGCCCCGGCGGCGCTGCCCAACGGCACCAACAAGGCGGTCGCGCCCGTTCCCGCGACTGGTGGTAAGCTCGCTGCAAAGGCGGCGACGCCCAACGTCGCGATGAACGGAAATTCGGGTAGTTCGCTGGTCCAGCTCGGCTCCTTTCCCGACGAGGCCGAGGCCAATGTCGCTTGGACAAAGGCGTCGAAGCGATTTTCCTATCTCGCGCCTCTGGGCAAATCTGTGCAGAAGGCCGAAGTCAATGGGCGTACCGTCTATCGGCTGCGCGTCAACGCGGGAAGCGCCGGGTCGGCCAACGAGCTATGCGGCAAGCTGAAAGTCGCTGGCGAGGCGTGCTTCATCCCGCAGGACTAGACCGAGGCGGCGGAGGAGGCACCTTGACGCATCGGGTTTGTCATTTGCTGGTCGCTTGGATTATCGCGCCGGCATGAAACCCGTTGTCTTTGGCCTCACCGGCTTGTCGATCACATCCGAGGAACGCGCGTTTTTCAAGCGTGCGAACCCGGTCGGCTACATCCTGTTCAAACGCAACGTCGATGACCGGCAACAGCTGCGCGCCCTGACCGACGATCTGCGCGCGATGAGTGGGCGCCCGAATCTTCCGATCCTGATCGATCAGGAAGGGGGCAAGGTGGCGCGCATGGGGCCACCGGAATGGCCCGCGGTTCCGGCCGGTCCCGCCTTCGACTCGTTGTACGACACCGCGCCGATATCGGCGATCGAGGCAGCGCGCGCGCACGCCGAAGCGACTGCGCTGATGCTGCATGAAGTGGGAGTGACCGTCGATTGCTGGCCATTGCTGGACGTGGCTCAGCCGGGCACTACGGAGGCGGTCAGCATCCGCGCGTTGGGTCATGAGCCGATGCGCGTCGCGGCGATGGGTCGCGCTATTTTAGACGGGTTGCGCCGTGGCGGCGTGGTAGGCGTGGTGAAGCACATGCCCGGACATGGCCGCGCGGTGGTCGATTCGCACCATTTGTTACCGACCGTTGCCGCGTCGGAGGCCGAGTTGGAAATCGATCTCGAGCCGTTTCGATCGCTTTGCGATGCGCCGATGGGCATGACGTCGCACATCGTATTCGAGGCGTGGGACAAGAATCGTCCTGCGACGCTGTCGCCGATCGTCGTGGGCGATATTATCAGGGCGAACATCGGTTTCGACGGGCTGCTACTCACCGACGATATCGACATGAAGGCGCTATCAGGCACGGCCGGCGAAAAGGCGGCTGGCGCCATAGCGGCGGGATGCGACGTGGTGCTGGATTGCTGGGGCCGGATGCACGAGATGGAAGAGATCGTCGATCTGCTTGACGACATGTCCGCGGTATCGCGCGCGCGGCTTGATCGCGCGATGGCGACGATCGCGAACGCCGAGCCCGAGGGCGATTTCGCGGATCTCATCGCCAAGCGGGACTCGCTGCTCGGTGTCGCGTGACAAGCGTGAGGGCGCGCGCCTAGACTGAGAAATGGAATCGGAGGCTGAAACGCTGACGCTGGATATCGACGGGTGGGGAGGTCCGCTCGATCTGTTGCTCGCGCTCGCGCGTAGCCAAAAGGTCGATCTCAAGGCAATCTCGATCCTCGCACTGGTCGATCAGTATCTCGCCTATGTTGACCAAGCGAAGGCGCTGCGGCTCGAGCTGGCGGCGGATTATCTGGTGATGGCAGCGTGGCTTGCCTATCTCAAATCCGGTTTGTTGCTGCCACGTGATCCCGAAATCGAACCTAGTCCCGAGGAACTGGCGTTGCGGCTGCAGATGCGGCTGGAACGGCTCAATGCAATGCGCGAGGCGGGGGCGCGGTTAATGGCTCGCGACCGGCTGGGCCGCGACGTGTTCGTTCGCGGCGCGCCGGAAGGGTTGCGGACGGTGCGCAAGGCGTTGTGGCAGGCGGAGATCTACGATCTGATTGCAGCCTATGGCCAGATCAGCGCGCGCAATCGGCCGGTGTTTCACATCGTGGCCAATCGTCCGGTGATGACGCTCGAGGCGGCACTGGAGCGAGTATCGCGCCTGGTCGGCGCGCGGCTCGACTGGAGCGCGATCGAGAGCTTCCTGCCCGACGATGCGCAAGGTATCTTCCGAAAATCCGCGCTTGCCTCGTCGTTCGTCGCCGCGCTTGAACTTGCGCGCCTGGGCAAGGTTGAAATGCGTCAGAAATCGCCCTTTGCCCCGCTCTATCTCAAATCGGCAGGCGCGTGAGGCGCATAGATGACTTGACCCGCGCGGTCGAAGCGGTGCTGTTCGCCGCCACCGAGCCGATGACGATCGAAACAATCACCGCCCAGTTGGGCGGCGCGACGGGTGTGCTCGACGTGCTCGAAGAACTGGTCGCCGATTATGCTGGGCGCGGGGTAAGCCTGGTCCAGCGCGGCGACCGCTGGCAGTTTCAGACCGCCGCCGACATGGCGCATTTGCTACGGCGCGACCGGGAAGAACCCCGCAAACTCTCTCGCGCCGGTATCGAGACGCTCGCGATCATCGCCTATCACGAGCCGGCGACACGCGCCGAGATCGAGGCGATCCGCGGGGTGCAGATTTCCAAGGGCACCATCGACGTCCTGATGGAGGCGGGATGGATCCGCCCCGCCGGGCGGCGCGAAGTGCCGGGGCGGCCCTTGCTCTATGCGACGACGCCGGCCTTTCTCGCTCATTTCGGTCTTGCCAGCCGTCGCGATTTGCCCGGAATCGACGATTTGCGCGCGGCGGGATTGCTCGATTCGATCGACCTTGCGGTGGAGCAATGGGGCGGGTTCCCGGATTCGGGCGAGCGGGACGATGACGAGGTAGAAAACAGCGTCGAAGACGCCTAGGATAGGCCGTATTCCACTAGGAGAATTTGTGATGGGTAGTTTCAGCCTCGTGCATTGGCTGATCTTGGGCATCGTTCTGGTGCTGGTGCTCGGCGGTGGTCGTTTCTCGAATATGATGGGCGACGTCGCCAAGGGCATCAAGCAGTTCAAAAAGGGCATGGCCGAAGAGGACGAAACGACTCCGCCGGCGACGGTCACTCGCGAGCCGGGACGGATCGATGCCAAGCCGGTGTCGCCGGTCGTTCCGCCTGCCACAGAGGTGGTGATCGATCGCGACGGCAACCGCGTTCGCGAATCCGACATCTGATCCCGCCGATTCCGGCTGACGCATGTTCGATATCGCTCCCTCCGAGCTGCTGGTGCTTGGCACCGTCGCCTTGCTGGTAATTCCGCCCAAGGATCTACCCAAGGCGATGCGCGTCGCCGGCTATTGGGTAGGCCGCGCGCGCGGCGCGGCGCGTCAGTTTCGCTCGGGCTTCGACAATATCGTACGCGAGGCCGAACTCCAGGAAATGGAAAAGAAGTGGGCGGCGGAGAATGAGCGCATCATGCGTGAGCATCCGCCGACTCCAGAGCAGACAGTAATGATGCCGTTGCCCGCCCCGATCGAGCATGATGCCGGGGAAGATGCACCGATGTTGGTCCAGGCACCCGAGGTCGCGCCGCCCGAAGAAATCCAAGCACCCAACGCGGAGGCGGTCAAACCGAGCGGCGAGGGCGCCGCGCCGTGAACGCGCCGATCG
>JBDSKT010000051.1:0-8315 GCA_039916765.1 Sphingomonas sp. | reverse complement strand
AGCGCCAGCGCCAGCACGCCTTCACGGATCTTCCGGCCAAAGTCGTATTTGTTCGACAGGAAGACGGTGCGCGCGACCTGCTGCGTGATCGTCGAGGCGCCCTGAAGACGGCGATCCGTGCCGCGATTTTCCACGCCTAGCTTTACCGCGCGCAGCAATCCGACCGGATCGACGCCGATATGCGAGCGGAAGCGCCGATCCTCGGTGGCGACGATCGCGTCGCGCATTACCGCCGGGATACGGTCGTAGGTCATCCACTCGCCGTAGCTTGGCCCAAGCGACACGATCACCGTGCCGTCAGCAGCATGGACGCGGATCATCTGCCCGTTGGGCGATGATTTGAGCTCGTCGAAGCTCGGCAGCTGCGCGCGTGCCACATAAACGGCGATCACTAGCGCAATCACCGCAAGGATGGCGAGGACGCCAGAAACCTTTGCCGCCAGCATGAACCGGCGGCGCCACGGAGAAGGGGGAGAAGAGCGGGAATTTCGTGCCATGGGGCGATCCCTAGCCGGATAAGCCTTAACCGGCGCCTGAACAAGCGCCCGATGTCGGCGACATCACGTCTCGGCGCTACGCGGACGGAAATCCAGGCTGAGCGAATTCATGCAATAACGCAGGCCGGTGGGCGGCGGACCATCGGGAAAAACATGGCCGAGATGGCCGTCGCAGCGCGTGCAACGCGCTTCCGTACGGGTCATCCCGTGGCTCGTATCCGTGTGTTTGGTAACATTCGCGGCGGCCAGCGGTCGGGTAAAACTCGGCCACCCGGACCCCGAATTGTATTTGTCCGCACTGTCGAACAATTCGAGCGCACACCCACCGCACCGATAGATGCCGTCCGCTTTGTTGTCGTTGTACAGACCGGAAAAGGCGGGTTCTGTCCCTGCTTCACGCAGGACATGATAGGCCTCGGGGGAGAGCCGCTTGCGCCATTCGGGCTCGGACAGGGTCAGGGAATCCATGGCGGTCAGCTTTCCCGTCGCGGCCCGGTTACGTCAAGCCGTGAGTGGTTGATCCGCGTTGCCCGCGCGATGATGTGGACCAGAAACGGCATGGTCCGGGCAATCGGCAGCGCGGCGCGTGCCCCAGGCGGGCTTTCGGCGATGGCACGAATCAACCCGGCCAGCCCGATTGGCCGGGCAAGGTCGCTCGCTAGACGCGCCTGGTACGCGCCAGCCGCCGCCGGTCCGCCAGCGAGGAGGGCCTGCGCGGCGCGTACGCCGCTTGCCAGCGCAATTCCCATGCCTTCGCCCGCAAGCGACGGGATGACTCCGGCCTGGTCACCGAGTCGGAACAACCCCGAGCCAGTAGCACGCGCCCGCCAGCCATAGGGCACGTTGGCGATCGCATCGATCGGCGCCCCATTCGCGCGCCAGGCAAGCCGCTCACCAAGTTGCGGCTGCTCAGCGCCAAGCATCTCCAGTAGCTTCGCCGGCGTGCCTGCTTCATGCAGCCGTGAGCGGTGGACGGCCATGCACAGGTTCGCGCTGCCGTCCTCCTGGCGCACCAGCCCGGCATAACCGCGGTCGAACAGGTGCAGCTCGATCGCGTCGCCGACCGCCGCATCGAGTGCGGAGGAGGGGCCGAGCCTCGTCCGCAATCCCAATGTCGGATCGCTGCCTCGCGCATCGACGGGGCGAGCGACGCCGCGCACGTCATGCTTGCCGCTTGCGAGCAGAAGGGCGTCGCTCGCGATTTCGGTATCATCGTCGAGCCGCGCCGTGGTTCCGGCGATTTGCCGCACGACGACGCCGCGCTCGATCGCCGCTCCCGCTTTGGCGGCGCACGCCAACAACAGCGTGTCGAGATGGCGGCGGGACACGCCGATCGCCGGGCGCGGCAGCGCGGTTTCGAGATATTGCGTGCCGGCAAACACCCGCAGTCGCGTAACGCGGGTAGTAGCGAGCGCATCCGGCTCGACTCCGAGGCCAGCCAGCGTCTCAAGCGAGCGCCAACTCAGGAAACCGCCGCAAATTGCGTCGTTGGTTTCGAGCGTACGTTCGAGCAACATATGCGGCGCGCCGGCGCGGGCGAGCATGATCGCCGCCGCGGCGCCCGCCGGCCCGCCGCCGACGATTAGCGCAGGTGTTCGACGCATAGCCGGAACGGGAATGCGCGGTAGACGCGGCCCGCTACGCCGGCCTCCGCAAGGATGGGCTGCCATTCGCCGGGACGATAGGAGCGCGCGATCGACAAAGTACCATCATGCCGCACGATGCGGTGCCAGCCGAACAGCCGCGCCAGGACAGGAAAGCCTAAATGCGCGACGCCGTGGCGGTGGAGGTCGTTGATCAACCACCCCCGCGCCGCCTCGGCTTTCATGAAGCGCAGGAAAGCAACCAACTGCCCGTGCGTCATGTGGTGCGCGACGAGGCTCGATACGACAAAATCCCACCCGTTGCCGGCGAGATCGGCATAATCGCCGGTGCGATAATCGACTGTCAGACCGGCCGGCATATGCGCCCGGGCGGCCATCTCGCTACGCGGGTTGAGGTCGATCCCGACCAGTTCGGCGTCGAGTCCACGCCGCGCCGCCCAAGCCGCAATCCGGCGCAGCATGTCGCCGTCGCCGAACCCGACGTCGAGCAAGCGAAATCCAGTCAGTCCCTTCGTCCCGCGCGCCAGGAAAGCGAGCGTTGGCCACGCCGCCATCGTCACGACGTTGACCCGGGCGAGGTCGCCGACCACCTCGGCATATGTCGCCGGGTCGAGGTCGTCGGCATCCATCAGCTCCTCCGCGATGGCGCGTGTCGCGAGCGACGTCATGGCGCCGACCGGAACGCAAAGCCTTCAGCCGCAAGACCGGGGCCGAAGGCCAGCGCCACGCCGCGCTCGACCGGTGGTCCGGCGAGCAGGCGCGCGAGCGCGAACATCAGGGTCGCCGACGACATGTTGCCGTTATCTGCCAGTACGCCGCGTGAAGCGGCGAGAAGTGCGGGGTCGAGGTGCAGGCTGTTCTCGACCGCGTCGAGGATCGAGCGGCCACCGGCATGCACCGCCCAGGCGTCGATCTCGGCCGGCGAGACACCGCCAGTCGCCGCGCGAGCGAAATCCGGATCGGCGAGGCCGGCGGCGATGCGCCGAGGTACCTCACCCGACAAATGCATCGCGAATCCCGAATCGGTGACGTCCCAGCGAATCAAGTCCATCGAATCAGGCAGCGTAGTCGCGAATGGCTGGCCGAGATCGAAGCCGGCGGGATTCGCTGAAACCAACGCCGCTGCCGCGCCGTCACCGAACTGGAGCATGGCGAGCAGCGATTCGAGTTGCTGGGTGCGCTGGAGGTGAAGCGTCGATAGCTCGACGCACAAGACGAGGACGCGCGCCTCTGGTTCGGAGCGGACGATATGCCGCGCTGTGCGGAGCGCAGAGATCGCCGCATAACAGCCCATGAACCCGATCAGCAGTCGCTCGACAGACGCAGGCAGGCCGAGACGCGCGGCGATGATCTGATCGATTCCCGGCGCGACGAAACCAGTGCAGCTCGCCACGACGAAATGGGTAATCCCATCCAGCGAAACCTGCTCGCCCAGCGCCGTAATCGCCCGAATGCCGAGCGCAGGCGCGTCCTTGGCATAGCGTGTCATCCGTGCGGTGGTGCTGGGTAGGATTTCGTCGGCATAGAACCCGCCGGTCTCGACCGGGGATCCGCCGTCCGGCGAACGGTTGAGCACCGACCAGCGGTGGGTGATGTCGGCGCGCGCCGCCATGCGGTCGAACAGCTTCGTTACCCGCGGGTCGTCGATCTGCGCACGCGCCCATTCCTTGAATGCGTCGTGGATGTCATGATCCGGCACGGCCGTGCCGATCGCATTGAGATAGGCGGATATTTTGGACAAAGCGGGACTTTCTCGCCGCCGGAAAACGGGCGGTCATGGCGGAACAACGCTTCGTGGCGATTCCAGCCCCATTTCGGGGAAAATCAATCCGTCTGGAAAGTGGTGCGGCCGAGAAGACTCGAACTTCCACGGGCTTTCGCCCACAACGACCTCAACGTTGCGCGTCTACCAGTTCCGCCACGGCCGCACGTGATAGAATGCCGCCGGACTGGCCGGTGGCTGGCAGGCGAGCGCCCCTAGCAAGGCGCATGGGCGATGGCAACGCCTATCGCGTAACGCGCGCCATGTTCAGGTCGTCGGCCCCGACGCCGCGAAACTGAGGACGAGTTGTTTTGAGGCCTTGGGCACGTCGAGCTTGGCGCTGTTGAATTCGACGCTTCCTTTTGGCGCGAGGTCGGTGACTTCGGGGCGGATCGTCCAGCCGTAGACGGGGCGGCCGCCGGCATCGCGCAATTCCGCGCGCACATCGGGGACGTGTTGGCGCACACTGGTCGGGTTCACGACCTTGCCACTGACCGCAAACATCTCGCTGCCATTATCCAGGTCGCGTCGCTCGATCGGATAGTTGACCAGCACCAGCGGCGAGTCCTGCACCACCGGCAGGCCGATGGCGCCACCGATCCCGCCCGACCCCGCCATGACGAGCGCGCTGGCCGCGATCAGCATCGCGACGCCGGCGGCGACCGCGGCGATCGTCCAGCGCCGTGCCGGGTTGCGCCGCGGACGAAACGGCGGCTGATGCGCGAATGCATCATAATCGCCGACCGGTGGTGATTCCTCGATTGGTGGTGGCCGATCGACGGCAAGCGAGGCCGCCGGCTCGGGCAGGCGCGTCGGCTCGCGCAATGCGGGTGGCTGGAACCAGCTGTGCTTGCAGCTCGCGCAGCGCACGGTACGTCCCTCGGGTCCGATCGCGGTGTCGGGGACGAGATAGCGGGTCCGGCACTGGGGACATTCGAGGATCATTGCGGCACTTCACGCGGGAGGGCCGCAAAACGTTCGCGCCCCTTGTCCCGTTTGTAAGCACGTTGGCGCGCGCGGTGGCAAGTGTTTCGATGCGGCCCGCTTGAAGCATCATGCCCGAACGTGCGATGGCGTTATCGGGGCATCGACGAAAGAGTGAGCGGGCGCGCGCCACCATGGCCAATATCGTGCAGTTCGAAAATGTGGGGCTGCGCTACGGCACCGGCCAGGAAACGCTCAGCGACGTCAGTTTCGCTTTGTCGTCGGGCGCCTTTTATTTTCTCACCGGGGCAAGCGGGGCGGGCAAGACCTCGCTGCTCAAGCTGTTATACCTCGCGCAACGTCCGACGCGTGGGCTGATCCGTCTGTTCGGCGAGGATGCGGTGACCTTGCCGCGAGCGCGTCTGCCGGGCTTCCGCCGCCGTATCGGAGTGGTGTTCCAGGATTTTCGTCTCGTCCCGCATCTTTCCGCATTCGATAATATCGCGCTGCCGCTGCGCGTGTCGGGTGTGTCGGAGAGCGATATCGAGGCGCCGGTGCGTGAGATGCTCGCCTGGGTCGGGCTGTCCGACCGGGTCGATGCCAAGCCGCCGACACTGTCTGGCGGGGAGCAGCAGCGCGTGGCGATCGCGCGCGCGGTGATCGGCCGCCCTGAAATCCTCGTCGCCGACGAGCCGACCGGCAATGTCGATCCCGACATGGCCGACCGGCTGCTCCATCTGTTCGATTCGCTCAACCGGCTCGGCACGACGGTGGTCATGGCAACGCACGATCTGCACCTGATCGGGCGGGTCGGCACGGCGCAAATGATGCGGCTCGACAAGGGGCGACTGCTCGACCCGACGGGATCGCTGCGCTTTCCGCCAAACCCGGCTACGGGCGACGCATGATGACCCGGGCATGAGCATCGAGCTGATCGGATCCGCGGCGGATCGCCGCCTGCTCGACGAGCGGCGCGGTACGCGCGCGATGACCTGGATCATGGCGATCATGCTGTTCCTGACTGTGCTTGCCGCCGCGCTCGGCCTGGGAACGCTGAGCGCGGCGACGTTGCTCGATCGCCAGTTGGCCGGGCGGTTGACGGTGCAGATCGTCGAGCCGGTCGATCGCGCCCGCGAAGCACAGACCGCCAACGTGCTGGCCACGCTGCGCGCCCAACCCGGCGTGGCCAGGGCGACCGAGGTCGATCGCGCCAAGCTGACCGACATGCTGCGTCCATGGTTGGGGAGTGACGGCGCGGATCCCGACCTGCCTGTTCCGGCGATGATCGACGTCGATCTCGGCGGCGGAACGGACGCCGCTGTCGCGCGTGTCACTCGCGCGGTGCAGGCGGTCGCGCCGGCGGCGCGGGTCGATCGGCACGAGAGCTGGATGTCGCCGGTCAGCGATTTCATGAACCTCGTCACTTGGCTCGCCGTGTCGCTCGTCGCGTTGATGGCCGGGGCGACCGCGGCGGTGGTATTGCTCGCGGCGCGCGCCGGGCTCGATACGCACCGCGACACGATCCAGGTGATGCACATGCTCGGTTCGACCGACCGGCAGGTGGCGAGGCTGTTCCAGCGACGTATCGCGCTGGACACGCTGCTGGGCGGGTTCATCGGTGCGGTGGTTGCGATCGGGGTGGTGTTGCTGGTCGGGTCGCAGATCGCGGCGATCGGGTCCGATCTGCTGTCCGGCCTGTCGCTCGCGCGGCGTGACTGGATCCTGCTCGCGCTGCTCCCGGTGGCGTTTGCCCTGCTGGCAACCTTCGCGGCGCGGATCGCGGTACTCGGCGCGCTCAGGCGTACGCTGTGATCCGTCGGCTCATCGTCTTGCTCGCGGTGGCCTGGATGCTCGGGTTCGGGCTGTTCATGCTGTTGCTCCCCGGCGCGCTCGACGACCGCAAGACCGACGCGATCGTCGTGCTGACGGGCGGGCCGGGGCGGATCGACCGCGGGCTCGATCTGCTCCAGCGCCATGCGGCGCAGCGCATGCTGGTCAGTGGTGTGGCGCCGCAGGTCCGGCCGAAGGAGCTCGCCGCCGCCTATCGCCGATCGCCGGCCTTGTTCGCCTGCTGCGTCGATCTCGGACGACAGGCGGTCGATACCCGTTCCAATGCCGACGAGACGGCGGCGTGGGTGCGCAAGCACGGCTATCGCACCGTGCGGTTGGTCACGTCCGACTGGCATTTGCGGCGAGCCAAGATGGAGCTGGTCGTGGCGATGGGGAACGATGCCCAAATCTTCGGGGATGGCGTACCAAGCAGTCCACGCGTCACCCTCCTGATCGCTGAATATAACAAGCTGATCATCCGCAGGATCGCGTTGTGGCTTGGCATGGGTGCATGAGGAGGCTGCGCACTTTCCTGTTCCAGCTGATCTTTTACGGCGGATCGGTGCCGATCGTCCTGACGACGCCTATTTCCGCGCTGTTGGGCTGGCGCGCGCTGGTCGCGCACACGCATTTTTGGACCGGCTTCCACAATTGGGCGGCTGAGACGATTCTCGGCATCCACGGTAAGATCGAGGGTCAGCCTTTTGCCGACGGGCCGGTGATTTACGCCGCCAAGCACCAAGCGATGTACGAGACGCTCGAACTCGGGCGGATGCTGCACAATCCGGCGGTGGTGATGAAGCAGGAGTTGGCGAACATCCCGATATGGGGTTGGGCGGCGCGGCGTTATGGCGTCATAGTCGTCGATCGCGAGGCCTCGGCGGGTGCGCTGCGCCGAATGGTCCGCGAGGCGAAGGTCGCGCTTGCGGCGGGACGATCGATCCTGATCTACCCAGAAGGGACGCGCGTCGCGCCGGGCGAGCATCCGCCGCTCCGCGCCGGGTTCGCCGGGCTGTACCAGATGCTCAAGGTGCCGGTGGTGCCTGTGGCGATCGACAGCGGCAAGCTCTGGCCGAAGCGGGGCGCCAAGCATGCCGGCGTAGTCACGTTCCGCTTCGGTGCGCCGATCCCGCCCGGATTACCGCGCGACGACGTCGAAGCGCTGGTTCACAGAGCGATCAACGCGCTCGATTGACCAATATGCGGGCGCTTGAATTCGGTGCCATATTGCCTAGCGCCCTGCTTGATGATCCCGCGCTGGAGCGCGTCCAAATCCTCGGTAAGCGTTGCAGCATGTTAAGCACTGCCACCTCGTTGGCGAGGAACAAGGGTTCGATCCCGCTTCCGGCTCGCTGCGCTCGGTATCTGCCACTTGATGGGCCGGACGATCGCGTCGGCGGCCAAACGGCGGCCAAACGGCGGCATGGCGTCGCTGCGTGACGAGGCGCGCGTGTAACGCAAGCTGGCGCTCGCCGCGCGTTTTGCTAGGAGAATGCGACGAGGGCGGAGGTCGGGGCGAGAATGCGGGGTAGCGACACTTTCTGGCGCGCGCTGGAGACTGCGCGGCGAGAGAACTTGGTGGCAGCGGGTGAGGACGCGCCCGTCGCCGTCGGCGGCGGCGGCCTGTCGCGCCGCGCGTTGCTCGCCGCGCTCGGCGCGAGCGCGGACGTGGCGGCCGTTCCGCGCCCGCTGAGGGCA
>JBDSKT010000050.1:0-9163 GCA_039916765.1 Sphingomonas sp. | reverse complement strand
CTACAAGGCGCTGACCCGGCGCGAACGCCACGAAGAACTGGTTGAGTTCGCGATCGAGGGGGCGGTACAGCAGGTCAGGCGCGCGTTCGACATCGCCGGGGGCAAGGGCGCGATCAATATCAACGTGTTGTGGGAAATGGGCGGCGCGCAGCGCGTGCTGCACGGCGTGTTGGAACGAACGCGCGGATTGGTGTCCGGGGTGACGTGCGGCGCGGGAATGCCCTACAAACTCTCCGAGATCGCAGCATCTTACAACGTGAATTACCTGCCCATTGTGAGCTCCGGCCGCGCCTTTCGCGCGCTGTGGAAGCGGGCCTATTCGAAGGCGGCGGAATGGCTCGCGGCGGTGGTGTACGAGGACCCCTGGCTGGCCGGCGGGCATAACGGCCTGTCCAACGCCGAGGATCCGCTGAAGCCTCAAGACCCGTATCCGCGCGTCAAGGAATTGCGCGAGACGATGCGCGAGGGCGGCATTTCGGACGACGTGCCCATCGTGATGGCGGGCGGCGTTTGGTATCTGCGCGACTGGAACGACTGGATCGACAATCCCGAGCTCGGCAGCATCGTCTTCCAATTCGGCACGCGCCCGCTGCTGACACAGGAAAGCCCGATCCCCGAAGCGTGGAAGGCGCGACTGACCAGTATCGCAGAGGGCGAGGTGCTGCTCCATCGCTTCTCGCCGACCGGTTTCTATTCGAGCGCGGTGCGAAACCCTTTCCTCCAGAACCTCGAAGCGCGATCGGAGCGGCAAATCCCGTTTTCGACGCAGGAAGCGGGCGACCACACGTTCCAGCTGGATGTCGGGGTGAAAGGCAAAAATTTCTGGGTCACACGCAACGACCTGCTGCGGGCACGATCCTGGTACGGCGAGGGATTCGTCGATGCGCTCAAGACGCCCGACAACACGCTCGTTTTTGTGACGCCGGCGGAAAAGCAGACGATCCGCAAGGACCAGGCCGATTGCATGGGCTGCCTCAGCCAGTGCGCTTTTTCCAGCTGGGCGGATACCGAGACCAATTCGACCGGACGTCTCGCCGATCCGCGCTCATTCTGCATCCAGAAGACGCTCCAGGATATCGCGCACGGCGGGCCGGTAGAGGAAAACCTGATGTTCGCCGGGCACGGCGCGTACCAGTTCAAACGCGATCCGTTCTATTCCAATGGCTTCGTCCCGACGGTGAAGCAGCTGGTGGATCGGATCCTGACCGGAGACTGACCAGCCGGCCAGCGTTAACGCTCTGGTAAGGATTGTGGCGCATCCTGTCTCGATTGTCGGGAGGGGGAAGATGGCGGCACGATTATCGCGCTATCGCACGGCCGCGCCGGCGCTGCTCGAACGACGCGCCGAATCCCGCCACTGCGTAACCGTGAAACGCGCGAGTGTGCGGCGGCACGGTACGAGCACGGTCGATGCCGAACTGCACGATCTGTCGATCTATGGCTGTCGCCTTGCCTCGCCGGGCGATCACGACGAAGGCGAGCGTGTCTGGTTGCGGCTGGCGGGCGGCATGCCGATCGCGGCGGCAATTGTCTGGAACAGGGACGGTTTCGTCGGTTGCCGTTTCGACGCGCCGATCGCTCGCGCCACGGTACGCGCGCTGACGCTCGGCCTCGCGTCCGTTTAAACGCGCCGCGCCGGACACGGCCATCACGCTCGCCGCCGCCGTCCTTTGCTCGCCCCGCAAGCATCGTCGCGGATCACGGACCACCTTGTAGTGCGGTGATGGTCAGCGTTATAGGCAGCGAGAGGGTGTGGTAGATGGCGTGCGCCAACCAGACGCTCATCGCAACCGCCACCAGGCCGACCGCCAGTGCTTGAATCGCCGACCCAATGCGTTGGCTGTGCGCGGCCAGCTCGTCATGGCGGGGTACCGAGCGCCGATCGGTCCGGTCACCATCGAATGCGCGCGGCGTTGGCGGCTTGCCCTGGATGAGCGAGGGGATGTCGATAAGATCCTGCGTTCGAACCCCGAAGAGTTGATCGCGGACCCATATCGCCCGCGCGATGATGACCTGGGTGGCCTTGCGGATCTCGATATAGGTGCCGGGCCGCGGCGGGCTGAGCGATGACAGCAACATGCCGTGCGACGAGACGTTCTGAATGCGCGCGTCACACCATTGATCGGCAAAGCGTATCCTTGCATCGAGCCGCACCGCCGTCCGTTGTTCCCGCTGCTGCATAAGCGCCTCCAGGTTGGCCGGCGATCGACGGACCCCCATCCGTCGTCTCGCCAGCCAACGCCGATTTACTATTGACACTATTGTCAATTAACTGCCGAACAGGCCTAATTACCGTTAGGGATATTTTGCAACGGCTATTGCGACGCGATCGCAAATGAAGAGATTTGCTTACGCCCAACCTTCCAACACCTGGTCGGGTGGACGGTGGCCGTCAGCCCACATGCGGATGTTGTAAATGACCTTTTCGCCAGTCGCCTCGCGCCCTTCATAGGTTGCCGACCCCATGTGTGGGGTCATCACGACATTGGGCAGCGCGAGCAGACGCGGATCGATCGCGGGCTCGTGCTGCCACACGTCGAGGCCTGCGCCGGCCAACTGGCCGACCTCGAGCGCCGCGACCAGCGCCTCCTCGTCGACGATGCCGCCGCGCGAGGCGTTGATGAGGTAGACATGAGTACGGAGCAGCGCGATGCGACGCGCGTCGATCAGATTTTCGCTATCGGCGTTGCGCGGGGTGTGGATCGTCAGGATGTCGATCGCGGCGAGCATCTCGTCGAGGCTCTTGTGCCAGGTCGCGGCAAGCTGCGCCTCGAGAACGGCGGGCAGGCGGTGGCGATTGTGGTAATGGATCGACAGGCCGAAAGCGCGTGCGCGCTGCGCCACCGCCTGGCCGATCCGCCCCATGCCGACGATGCCCAGCGCCTTGCCGCCAATCCGGTGGCCGAGCATCCCACCCGGCGACCAGCCCTTCCACTGGCCCGAACGGACCAGCTTCTCGCCCTCGGCAAGCCGGCGCGGGACCGAGACGATCAGCGCCATCGTCATGTCGGCGGTGTCCTCGGTCAGCACGCCAGGCGTGTTGGTGACGATGATGCCGCGCGCGCGGGCGGCCTTCAGGTCGATATGGTTCACCCCCGCGCCGAAATTCGCGATCAGCTTGAGCCGTTCACCAGCGCTGCGGATCAGGTCACCATCAATCTGGTCGGTGACCGTTGGCACCAGCACGTCGCAGGCGGCCATGGCCGCCGCGAGCTGGTCGCGCGTCATCGCCACGTCGCCGCGATTGTTGGTCGTGTCGAACAGCTCTTCCATGCGCACCATCGCCGCGTCGGTCAGTTCGCGGGTGACGACGACCCTTGGATCCGGAACGCGTCTCATTTCGGGCATGATCGCGGCTTGGCGGAGCCTCGAGGCGGCGTCAACAACGGTTGAAGCGCGATCCCGGAACGCGGTAAACGGGGGCAAGGAAAAAGGGTTCGATCGATGCGGTTTAATGGCAAATGGCTAGTCGCTGGCGCCACGATGATGCTGGCGGCGCCGGTGGTGGCGGCGCTGGTGAACAAGAAGCCGCCCTATTACGGGTCGATCTCGGCCGGCAAGGCGCGGATGCGCACCGGGCCGGGCAAAACCTATCCGGCAAGCTGGCTGTTCCAGCGCGCCGACCTGCCGGTCAGAGTGATCGACATCTATCAGCGCGGCACATGGTACAAGGTCGAAGACCCGAGCGGGACGCAGGGCTGGGTGATGGGCACGCTGATCAGCGAGGCGCGCACCGCGCTGGTGATGGGTGAGATTGCGGACCTGCGCGATTCGCCGCGCTTCGGGGGCCGGATCACGTGGCGCGCGGCCCCCGGCGTGGTCGGGCGGATCAGCCAATGCGCGCGCGGCTGGTGCTATCTCGACGTGCACGGGCGCGGCGGGTTCGTCGAAACCAACCATCTGTGGGGTGTGGAATCCCAAGAGACGCTCAATTGACGGCGGCGGACGCGCAGGTGACGGACACCATCGTCGTCGCCGACCTCGATCATCCCAGTGTAGGCGTGCTGCTCGATCTTCATCTGCGTTCGGCGCATGAAAACTCGCCCGCCGGCCTCAGTTTCACGCTCGACTTGGACGACCTGCGCGATCTAGCGGTAACCCTTTGGGCAATGTGGCGGGGCGACCGGCTGCTGGGACTCGGCGCGCTCAACCAGCTCGACCACGGGCATGCTGAGCTGAAATCGATGCGCACCGCGCCGGATGCGCTGCGCCAGGGTGTCGGCACGCGGATGCTAATTCATCTGATCGATGAAGCGCGGCGGCGCGGATATCGGCGGCTGAGCCTGGAGACGGGCGGCAACGCGCCCTTCGCCGCTGCGCGCGCAATGTACGAGCGCGCGGGGTTCTCGCCCTGCGGGCCGTTCGGCGATTATGAAGATCTGAGCTACAGCCGATATTACACCTTGGCGCTGTAACTCAGTTCAGCAGCTCCACCGCCATCGCGGTCGCCTCGCCACCGCCGATGCACAGCGACGCAAGCCCGCGCTTCTGCCCCGAATTCTGCAGCGCGGCGAGCAGCGTCGCCATGATCCGCGCGCCAGACGCGCCGATCGGATGGCCGAGCGCGCAGGCGCCGCCGTTGACGTTGACCACGTCGTGGCTGATTCCCAGGTCGTGCATCGCGATCATCGCAACCGCGGCGAAGGCCTCGTTGACCTCGAACAGATCGACGTCGTTCGTCGTCCAGCCTGCCTTCTCCAGCGCCTTGCGCATCGCGAACACGGGCGCGGTGGTGAACAACGCAGGGGCATGGGCATGCGCGGCATAGGAGACAATCCGCGCGATGGGATCAAGCCCCAGTTTCTCAGCGACACTCGCGCGGGTGAGCACCAAAGCGGCGGCGCCGTCAGAAATCGATGAGGCGTTGGCGGCGGTGATCGTGCCGTCCTTCGAAAAAGCGGGCTTGAGCGTCGGAATCTTGGCCGGATCACCCTTCGTCGGCTGCTCGTCGTGCGTCACCGTCTCGGTGCCCTTGCGGCCCTTGATCTCCACAGGCGTGATCTCACGGTCGAACCCGCCCGATCGCTGCGCCTTCTGCGCGCGTTCGAGGCTGGCGATGGCGTAATTGTCCTGCGCCTCGCGGGTGAATTGGTACTGTGCGGCGGTTTCCTCGGCGAAGCTGCCCATCAAGCGGCCGGGTTCGTATGCGTCCTCAAGCCCGTCGAGATACATATGGTCCTTCAGCACGTCGTGGCCGATCCGCGCGCCGGCGCGGTGGCGCAGCGATAGGTATGGCGCGCCGGTCATGCTTTCCATGCCGCCGGCGACGATCAGATCGGCGGAGCCGGCAGAGAGCGCATCGGCGGCCATGATCGCCGCCTGCATGCCCGATCCGCACATCTTGTTGACCGTTGTCGCCTCGATATGGTCCGGAAGACCGGCCTTCAGCGCCGTCTGTCGCGCGGGGGCCTGTCCCAGCCCGGCCGGAAGCACGCAACCCATGTAGATTTTCTCGATCGCCTCGCCCGACAAGCCGGCGCGCTTGACCGCCGCACCGACCGCCGCCGCACCAAGCTCGGTCGCGGTCGCGCCCGACAGGACGCCCTGGAAACTGCCCATCGGCGTGCGCGCGTAGGACAGGATGACGACGGGGTCGTTGGACATGGCGGACGCTCCAGCGGGCGGAATGGCTGGACGCGATTTAGGCGTTATGCGCGGCGATTACAATTCGCTGCAGCGCAGCGTAACCGCCCGTCAGCGCTTGAAGAAGCGTTCGATCACGTCGCGCGCGAGGCGCGCCGGACGCAGAGTGCTCGCATCCAGACAGCACCAGCTCGACTTGACCTCGGCCAGCACATCCTCACCGCGCTTGATGACCGTCTCGTAAAACGCCCGCGCACCCTGCACCTTTTCGAGCAGCACGGTGGCGATCACCTCGTCGTCAAGGAAGGTCGGCTTGCGATAGGTGATTTCGTGCTTGAGCGCGACCCAGGCATGAGTGGCGAGCGCTTCGGCTGGCGCGAAACGCTGCCAATGGCTCACCACCGCGTCCTGTACCCATTTGAGATAGCTCGCGTTATTGACATGACCCATGAAATCGATGTCCGACGGATCGATCCGAACCGGGAAGCTATGGGACGCGAATTGGGGCAAAGACAGGGCCATGTCGCATCCTAACGTAAACGGAAAGCAATAGCGAGGCCGATCTGGCGCGGGCGGATTAACGGCATGACGCGGATGCCGCTTCGTCCTAGGCAAATGACATGCATGATCCCTTGACCACCGCGTTGAAATGGATCGCCACTGGGAGCGGGATCATCGCCGCTATGATGGTGTCGTTCGATTCCGGACGGAAGGTGACCGGCTGGGGTTTCGTGCTGTTTTCAGGCTCGGCGCTCGTGTGGATCGCCGGCGCGGTGCTGGCCAAGGACGGCGCGCTGGGCACGCAGAACGGGGTGCTGTTCGCGATCGATCTATTCGGTGTGTATCGTTACCTGATCCGCAAGAAACCCAATGGCTGAAATATGGGCGGGAACCTGGCCGTGGGAATGGCCGCTCGCGCTCGGCATGCTTGGCGCGATCGCGGGAAGCTTCATTGCCACGCTGGTGATCCGCTGGCCCCAGGACGTCTCCGTGCTGCATGGGCGGTCGCGCTGCGACGCGTGCGGTACGACGTTGGCGCCGCGCGATCTCGTGCCGTTACTGAGCGCCACCATGACGCGCGGAAAATGTCGGCGGTGCGGCGCTGCGATCGATCCACGGCACTGGCAGATCGAAGTGGCAGCGACGGCGATCGGCGTGCTTTCCGCGCTCGCTGTTCCGGGGCCGGTGGCGTTGGCCGGCGCAGTGTTCGGCTGGCTGTTGCTCGCGCTCGCGGCGCTCGACATCGCGGAATTCTGGTTGCCCGACCGATTGATGATCACGCTCGCCCTGGCCGGTCTTGCAACGGGAGCCACGGGAATCGATCCACCGCTCGCCGACCGGGCAATCGGCGGCGTGGTTGGGTTCGCATCGCTGTGGCTGATCGGCTTCGCCTATCGCCGTCTTCGAGGGCGCGAAGGGCTCGGCGGCGGCGATCCGAAACTGTTCGGCGCGATTGGCCTTTGGCTCGGCTGGCGGATGCTGCCCGCGGTGCTATTGCTCGCCGCGCTGACCGGGCTGGCACTGATCCTGTCGGGCATGGCGCGTGGCAAGGCGGTGCGGCTCGATGACCATGCGCCGTTTGGCGCGTTGCTTGCGGTCGCGGCTTACCCAGCATGGCTGTTCCTGCTAGGGTCGGCGCCATGAAAGCCGTGCTGCTGCCGATCCTGCTTGTGGCCCAGGCCGCGCCGAGCATGTCCGGCTCGATCGACGGCCTGCCGCTGGGCGCGTTGCCGAAGCAGGAACTGCCCGCGCGCGGCTGTGCAGCCTATCTGTGGAGCAAGACGGCGACGCCGGCGCTGGTCGCGATGGCGGGCGCCGATCCGGCGCAGCTCCGCATCTCGATCGGCGGGGTGATTACCGATCTCGCGCGCGATACGCAGCAAGGCGCGGGCGGATTCGGCTTCTCGACCACGACCGCCTATCGCAACGCTGCCGTGACCGCGACGCTCGACATGACAATCGCGCCGCGTGACGACCTGAAAGACGGCGCGGCCGTGCCGGAGGGAACGCTACGGCTCGACCGTGCGGGGCAGGATAGCGTGGTGTTGCCGGTGGCGGGGCTGATCGGCTGCGCGCACTGACGGAGAGGGTGATATGGCCGAGATGACAGATCTGCTCGCCGCGCAGCGCGCGGCGTTCATGGCCGAGCTGCCGGTCGGCATTGACGTGCGCAAAGACCGCCTGAAGCGGGCCGCAGCGATGATCCGCGACCATGCCGACGCCTTTTGCGATGCGCTGAGCGAGGATTTCGGCCACCGCAGCCGGGAGCAATCGATGCTGACGGACATCGCCGGTTCGATCGCGCCGCTCCACCACGCGATCAAATCGCTGGGCAAATGGGCGAAGCGTGATCGCCGGTCCGTAAAATTCCCGCTCGGTTTGCTCGGCGCGCGGGCATGGGTGGAGTATCAACCCAAGGGCGTCGTCGGCGTGATCTCGCCGTGGAATTTCCCGGTCAACCTGATCATGTCGCCGCTCGCCGGCATCTTTGCGGCGGGAAACCGCGCGATGGTCAAGACCAGCGAGTTCACGCCGCGCACGGCCGCCTTGTTCGAGGAGGTGTGCCCGCGATATTTCGACGTGTGCGAGCTGGCGTTCGTCAGCGGCGGACCGGAAGTCGGCAAGGCCTTTGCCGAGTTGCCGTTCGATCACCTCATTTTCACCGGCGCGACCGGGATCGGCCGCCATATCCTGCATGCCGCGGCCGACAACCTGACACCGGTAACGCTGGAGCTTGGCGGCAAGTCGCCGGTGATCGTCGGGCGGTCGGCGGACATCAAGCAGACGACCGAGCGAGTCGCGATCGGGAAGTTGATGAACGCCGGACAGATCTGCCTCGCGCCCGATTACATGCTAGTGCCGGCGGACCTGGAGCAGGCCGTGGTCGATGGACTGAAGGCGGCGGCGGCGGCGATGTATCCAACCATGCTCGCCAATCCCGATTATACCGCGGTCATCAACGATAGGCATCATCAGCGGCTGACCGACTGGATCGCGGATGCCCGGGCGAAGGGTGCGAGGATAGACGTGGTCAACCCGGCGAACGAGGATTTCGCGAGTTCTAACAACCGCAAGATGCCGCTGCAGATCGTTCGTGACGCGACCGAGGACATGATGGTGATGCAGGAAGAAATTTTTGGGCCAATCCTGCCGGTGCGCCGATACGACGGCATCGATGGCGCGATTGACGAGGTCAACCGCCGCGACCGGCCGCTCGGCCTCTATTATTTCGGCAGCGACGATGGGGAGAAGCGGCGGGTGCTGGATCGCACAATTTCGGGCGGGGTGACGGTCAACGACGTGGTCTTTCACGTCTCGATGGAAGACCTGCCGTTCGGCGGCATCGGTCCGTCCGGGATGGGATCGTATCATGGCGCGGATGGGTTTCGGACGTTCAGCCATGCCAAGGCGGTGTATCGCCAATCGAAGATCGACGTCGCGAAGCTCGCCGGGCTCAAGCCGCCTTATGGCAAGGCGACGATGACGAGCGTCAAACGGCAGATGAAATAGTTCAGATTGTTTCGGTAGCGACGCATATGGGCTTGAAGCGCGCTCCGGTGATCGACCCATATTATTGCTG
>JBDSKT010000049.1:0-5232 GCA_039916765.1 Sphingomonas sp. | reverse complement strand
AGGAGCATGTCGCCGAAGTCGAGGCGGCCGCGGCGGAAGCCGAGGCCGACGCCGACACGAGCGACGCCGAGGGCGAGGACGCGGCGGGCGAGTAGTTTGCCCAGCCATTGGCCGGAAAATCGGGGCGGGCGAAGCGGGGGCTTCTCCCGCCCTTTTTCGTGCGCGTCAAACGTTGCTCTGGTCCGCAGTGTTGACATTCATAACTTGATGGCTATGAGTTTATCCATAGCCAAAGAGTTATGTTTCATGACGCCGAATTACGAAGCCCTGTTCAAGACGCTGTCCGACCCTACGCGGCGCGCGCTGTTCGAACGCTTGTGCCAGGCCGGCGAGCAGACCGTCGGCGCGCTCACCGCCCAAGCCGGGGTGTCGCAACCCGCGGTGTCAAAGCATCTCGGCATCCTGAAACAGGCCGGTCTGGTGCGCGACCGCCACAAAGGTCGCCAGACGCATTATCGCGCCGAGGCCCGCGCCTTGGCTCCCCTGGCCGACTGGACCAGCCGCATGACCGGATTCTGGGAAGCCCGGTTCGACGATCTCGAAGACCTGCTGAAAAGGATCGACCAATGACCGATACCGCCACCGAAACACGCTCCGTTGTCATCGAGCGCGAGATATCCCATCCGCCCCAGAAGCTGTGGCGCGCGCTGACGCAACCCCATCTGATCGAGGAATGGCTGATGAAGAACGACTTCGCGCCCGTCGTCGGCCGGAAGTTCGATTTCCGCGCCGACTGGGGTTCGGTTGATTGCGAGGTGTTGGAGGTCGAGCCGAACAAGACGCTTTCCTACACGTGGAATGCGATGGGACTGGAAAGCGTCGTCACATGGACGCTGACGCCATCGGCGACGGGAACCCATTTGCGCATGGAGCAAGCCGGGTTCCGGCCGGATCAGGAGCAAGCGTTTCAGGGTGCCAAATATGGCTGGGCGAAATTCTTCGACGGCCTGGAAAAGACGCTGGGGCGGGAGGACTGATCATGGCGAGCGCCCCAACAGCGTCGCAGCGCAGTTTGTGGATCAGGCAAGGTCACCGGTGGCTGGCCATTACCTTCACCGCGACGGTCATCGCCAATTTCGGCGTCCGCGCGTTCGGCGAGCCGCCGGCGTGGATCACCTACTCGCCGCTGGCGCCATTGTTCTTGCTGATGCCCAGCGGACTGTACATGTTCGCGCAGCCCTATATCGGCAAGCGGCACCGCGAGCCGCCCGCCAGCGCATGAGGATGACGCGATGAGCCCGACGGGCGACCAGACCCCTTCCGATCTGATCGACGGACGTATCAGGGAACTGGGCGACTGGCGGGGCGAGACGCTCGCGAGTCTGCGCACCGTAATCAGGCGCGCCGTTCCCTGCGTGACCGAGGAATGGAAGTGGCGGGGTGTGCCGGTATGGGAGCATGACGGCATCATCTGTACCGGCGAGACCTACAAGAGCCTGGTCAAGCTGACCTTCCTCAAGGGCGCCGCGCTCGACGATCCGGCGCGATTGTTCAACGCGAGCCTTGAGGGAAACACGCGGCGCGCGATCGACTTTCACGAGGGCGACGTGATCGACGAGGCGACGTTGGTCGCCCTGGTACGCGCGGCCGCCGCGCTGAACGCTTCCGCTAAGAGGCGCTAACCGCACCCCGCCCTCCCAGCGTCGGCGTCGGCGTCGGTTCGGCCTACCCCAGCGCCCACTCCTTGCGTAAGGGAGCGCGATGCAACTCTGGGTCGGCCTTGGAAATCCCGGCGCGCAATATGCGCTGCACCGGCACAATGTCGGCTTCATGGCGGCGGACATGATCGCCGAAGTACACGGCTTCTCGCCGCCGCAGAAGAAATTTCAGGGCTGGGTGCAGGAAGGTCGGATCGGGCCCGAAAAGATCCTGCTACTCAAACCCGGCACCTTCATGAACGAAAGCGGGCGGTCGATCGGCGAGGCGATGCGCTTCTACAAGCTCGCGCCGCAGGACGTGACAGTGTTCTACGACGAACTCGATCTTGCCCCGTTCAAGGTCAAGGTCCGGCGCGGCGGCGGGACGGCGGGGCATAACGGCATCCGGTCGACCGACGCGCATCTCGGACCGGATTTCCGTCGGGTGCGGATCGGCATCGGGCATCCCGGGCAAAAGGAACGCGTAACCGGATATGTGCTCGGCAATTTCGCCAAGGGGGAGATGGACGACCTCGCCGATCTTTTAGGCGCGGTCGCGGCCGAGGCTGGCTGGCTGGCGAAGGACGACGACGCACGTTTCATGAACGACGTCGCGCTTCGGTTGGGAGATTCGGCATGAGCGTTCGCAGCCTGTTCGAGACGCGGCTGTATGACGGCCGGTTGGACAATCCCCGCTTGCTCGCCGAGTTGGAGGATGCGTGCTTCGACCTTGCGCGCGAGGACCGCGCGGGGCGCGATTGGTCGAAGACGCACCGCTATCGTGGCTACACGTCCTATGCCTCGCTCGACGATTTGCCGGTGCGCGATCCGCGATTTGGCGATCTGGTGAAACTGCTGGACAAGCATGTCGCGCGGTTCGCCAAGGACTGCGCGTTCGATCTGCACCGCAGGCTCCGGCTCGATAGCCTGTGGGTAAACGTGCTGAAACCCGGCGGGACGCATTCGGGCCATATCCATCCGCACAGCGTGGTATCGGGGACGGTCTATGTCGCGGTGCCGGCGGGATCAGGAGCGATCCGTTTCGAGGACCCGCGCCTCGCGATGATGATGGCCGCGCCGACGCGAACCGAGGACGCACCCGAAGCGCTGCGGCCCTTCGTCCATATCACCCCCGAACCGGGCATGGTGCTGTTGTGGGAAAGCTGGTTGCGGCATGAGGTGATGCCCGGCGCCGTCAAGGACGACCGCGTTTCGATCAGCTTCAACTATCGGTAACTGCCGTCAAAAGCGCAGGCCGAGCACCAGGTTGGCCATCGGATTGAGGCCCGACCGTTCCTGCAGCCCGGCGCCGGTCAACGGATGGCGCAACGCGACGGGCGAGGCGATGTTGGCGCGGCCGAGCATCGCGCCTGTTTCCACGCCGAGCATGAACCGCTCGCTGATCGCGGCGGTATAGCCAGCGGTCATCGTCGGGGCGATCCGCCTGAAACCAGCGCGGGATCCGCTCGCGGTACGCCAGTTGGGCGAATAAAGCAGGCCATGCGTCACCTTCTGCGCCTCCAGCACGAAATTGGTGCGATCAAAATACCGGATGCCGCCGGAGAGATGAATTCCACTGCCGCCACCAGCCGGATAAAAATCGAACATCGAACTCGCGATGCGGCGGACCACGCGGCTTTCGGGGTCATCAAGAAAACTGGGCTTGTCGGTCTGAACCGTCGCGCGGAGCCTGAAGGCACCGGAGAGCGCGGTGCCGATTATAGGCTTGGTGGCATCGGGGCCACGCAAAAGGAGCGGCGCATCCCCCCGGCGCGCCACTCCTTCGCCGGCAAAAGCCGGCTGCGATACCAGACACAAAACCGATGCGGTTATCCCCAGTGCCCGTCGCATGCGCGCTCCCCTGTTCGTCCGCCGACCGTATCCCCCAAATCGGCTTCCGATGATAAAACGGTGTTAGGTCGCCCTACCCGCACCGCGCATTTCTATATTGTGCGCCGTAACGTTCTTTTTCAGCGCCGAACCGAGGAACCAATACGTATTACCGTTAACCTCACGGGATCGCGTATTACGCAGTGGATCAGCTGATCGATGCCGACCGTCGTTATCGCACCGCCGACACCACTCCGGGCAAAGGTGCGACTTGCCACGGGGTGGATTTCGCGACGCGCACCGCTTAGATGCCCGCCTTTCCGGTATCCGAGCGAGACTTTATGGGCTTCAAATGCGGTATTGTCGGCCTGCCCAACGTGGGCAAATCGACACTGTTCAACGCGCTGACCGAAACGGCGGCGGCGCAGGCTGCCAATTATCCTTTCTGCACCATCGAACCCAATGTCGGTAACGTCGGCGTGCCAGACCCGCGCCTTCAAAAGCTTGCCGGGATCGCGCATTCGCAGAAGATCATCGAAACGCAGCTCGCCTTCGTGGACATTGCGGGCCTCGTCCGCGGCGCATCGAAAGGCGAAGGACTGGGCAACCAGTTCCTCGGCAACATCCGCGAGGTCGATGCGATCGTCCATGTGCTGCGCTGCTTCGAGAATGGCGACGTGACCCATGTCGAGGGCAAGGTCGATCCGATCGCCGACGCCGAGACGGTCGAGACCGAACTGATGCTGTCCGATCTCGAAAGCCTCGAAAAGCGCGTGCCGAATTTCGCCAAAAAGGCGGCGCAGGGTGACAAGGAGGCAAAGATCGCCGTCTCCGTCCTCGGCCAGGCGCTAGACCTGTTGCGCGACGGGAAGCCCGCCCGGTTGACCGATCCGAAGGACGCCGAGGAGCATCGCGTGTTCGCCCAGGCACAGTTGCTGACCGCCAAACCGGTACTCTACGTCTGCAACGTCGATGAAGGCGACGCGGCGAACGGCAATGCCTTGTCGGCGCGGGTGTTCGAGAAGGCGAAGACCGAGGGTGCCGAGGCGGTGGTCGTGTCGGCGGCGATCGAGGCGGAAATCGCCACGATGCCGGCCGAGGAGCGCGGCGACTTCCTCGTGGAACTGGGACTGGAGGAAACCGGCCTCGCGCGAGTGATCACCGCCGGGTACAAACTGCTCCACCTGCTTACCTTCTTCACCGTTGGCCCCAAGGAAGCGCGCGCCTGGACAGTCCATACCGGCGCCACCGCACCCGAAGCGGCGGGGGAGATCCACACCGATTTCGAAAAGGGCTTCATCCGCGCCGAGACGATCGCGTTCGACGATTTCGTGGCGCTAGGCGGCGAAGCGCGTGCGCGAGAGGCGGGCAAGCTACGCGCGGAGGGCAAGACCTATGTCGTGCAAGACGGCGACGTGATGCATTTCCTGCATAGCTGATCGCGGCGGGGTCTCGGATCAGCCCTGCGCGAAGGCGCGGATGATCGGGCACGGACCTGCTCCGCCCAAACCGCAATCATGCGCGAGCCGTTTCAGTGAAGCGCGCGCCGCTTCCAGTTCCGCGATCCGAGCGTCGAGCGCGGCGATCTGTCGCTCGGCCAATTCGCGGGCGCGCGGACGGTCTTCGCTGGCGTCGAGTTCGAGTAGTTCGGCGATCTGTTCCAAGGTAAAGCCCGCGGCCTGCGCGGTGCGGATGAACTTGAGCCGGCCGACATCCTCATCGCCGTAACGCCGAATGCCGCCATTGATCCCCTCGCCTCCGCGCG
>JBDSKT010000048.1:0-4129 GCA_039916765.1 Sphingomonas sp. | reverse complement strand
CCTCGATTACGTCGCGCGCGTTCTTGCCCTGGCGCATGACGATCACGCCGCCAGCGACCTCGCCCTGACCATTCAGTTCGGCAATCCCGCGCCGCATGTCGGGGCCGACCTGGATGGTCGCGACGTCGCCGAGCGTCACCGGCGTGCCGCCAACTGTTTTCAGCGGGATCGCACGGAAGTCGTCAAGCGAGGCGAGATAGCCGGTCGAGCGGACTACATATTCGGCTTCGGCCATTTCGAGCACCGAGCCGCCGCTCTCCTGGTTGCCGCGCTTGAGCGCTTCGATCACCGCATTGTGAGTGATGCCGTACGAAGCGAGCTTCTGCGGATCGAGGATCACCTGATACTGCTTCACCATGCCGCCGATGCTTGCGACCTCGGCGACCCCCGGCACCGCCTTCAATTCGTAGCGCAGGAACCAGTCCTGAATGCTGCGCAGCTGGGAAAGGTCGTGACGGCCGGTCCGGTCGACCAGCGCGTATTCGTAGATCCACCCGACGCCAGTCGCGTCAGGGCCGAGCGAAGCTTTGGCGCCTTCCGGCAGGCGACTCTGAACCTGGCTCAAATATTCGAGTACGCGGCTGCGTGCCCAGTAGAGGTCGGTGCCGTCCTCGAACAGCACGTAGACGAAGCTGTCGCCGACGAACGAATATCCGCGCACGACCCGAGCCCCCGGCACCGAGAGCATCGTCGTCGCTAGCGGATAGGTGACTTGGTCCTCGACGATACGCGGGGCCTGTCCCGGATAGGTGGTGCGGATGATGACCTGCACGTCCGACAGGTCAGGCAATGCGTCGACGGCGGTCGAGCGCAACGCGCCGACACCGATCGCGACCAGAACTAGCGCCGCGAGCAGGACCAGGATGCGCGCCTTGACCGACGCCTCGATGATCCGTGCGATCACTTGGTGTCGCCTGGGATCGGACGGGCGGCGATGCCGGTCAAGCTCGCTTCGCTGTCGAGCAGAAACTGGCCCGATGCCACCACCTTCTCACCGGCGGCGAGCCCGGCGAGGACCTCGGTCTGGCCACGGGCCTCGCGACCGATACGAACCTCGGCTGGCCGGAAGCGGCCCTTGCCGTCGGCGAGCATTACCAACGTGCGCTTGCCAGTGCGGATCACCGCTTCGCTGGGCAGGAGCAGCGCGGCGCGCGAAGTATCGCCAAGCTGGACGGTTGCGAACATGCCGGGGCGCAGGCGTCCGTCGCGGTTGGCGAGCTCGATCCGGACGGTCAGTGTCCGGCTATCAGCCTGTGCGGTGGGCAGGACCGCGATCACGCGGCCGGTGAAGCGTTCTCCTGGGAAGCCGGCCAGTTCGGCCGTCGCGGACTGGCCGTTCCGTATGTCGGCAGCGCGAACCTCGGGCACCGCGGCGTTGAGCCAGACGGTGCCGAGGCCGTTGACCTGAGCGAGCGTCTGGCCCGGCGCCAAGGTCACGCCGGCGCGCGCGTCGAGCGTGGTGATGACGCCGCCTATCGGGCTGCGGATCGTCGTCATGCCGCGTCCGCCTGCCGCGCCACCGGGCACCCCAATCAAGCCAAGCCGTTGACGCGCGGCGGCGATCAGCGTTTTGTCGCCGGTCTTGCGCACCGCCTCGTATTCGCCCTGCGCGCCGCCCCATTCGGGCACCAGCACGTCCGCGATCGGCGCCCCGCTACGGATCACGTCACCCGGCGCGCGGCCATAGACGCGCTGGATGAACCCAGCCGCGCGCGCCTGAACGATCGCCACATCGCGCTGGTTGAAGTCGATCGCCCCGGTGACGTCGAACGAGCCAGCCAGCGTGCCTTCTGTCGCGATCGCAAGCCGAATACCGAGATTCTGCATCGCCGAGATGTCGATCGTCACGCCCGGTGCGGCGGAAGCACCGGAGGTAGCGTCTTCGGCATATTTGGGCACCAGTTGCATATCCATGAAAGGCGACTTGCCAGGCTTGTCGAACTTCTGGCTCGGGAACATCGGATCGTAATAATAGAGCGGCTTGCGCACCTCAGGTCGTCCTGCGGCGACCGGCGCCCTATGCGAGGACGCCAGGTAATATCCGCCCGCGCCGCCCGCGAGGGCGACCGCGCCGATGATGGCCGCGAGGTGCGAGCGTTGCAGCGACATGAGGCTCATCGGCCGGCGCTCCCATAGAGGAGATTCAATTGTATCCCGTCGGTGGCGTAGGTGGCTTCGCGGTCGAGCGTTGCGAGGATCGCGTCAGCCAGCGCGACATGGGCATCGACCAGGTCGATCAAGCTGGCGCGGCCGGCGGCGTAGCTAGCCGTCTCCAGCGTGACGCGCTCCTGCGCGAGGGGTTGGAGGACATCGCGCGCGCGAATCCACTGGGCGTGGTGCATGACATGGTCGGCAAGCCCGGCGTCGAGATCCGCGATCATCGCTCGGAGCGCGGCGTCGGCATCGGCACGCGCGCTGCCTGCATCCGCCGCACGAGCGATAATGACCGGGTCCTGCCGGTGTTTCTTGAATAATGGCAGCCCGATCGTGACGCCGGCCGAGACATAGTCGCCGAAGCGCGGGTCGCGTCGCTCGTAGGAGAGATCGATGCCGAAGTCGGGTCGCCGATCGGCTTCGGCAAGCCGCAGGTCGGCATCCGCCCGGCCCGACCGCGCCGTCAGTAAGATGAGCGACGGGTGCCGCTCGAGTGCTGCGCGCAGATGCACTGGATCGACCACCGTCTCCGGCATCGCTCCGATTATCTCGGGGTCTGCTTCGCCGGTCCATCTGGTGAGGCTAGCCTTCGCCCGCGTGACCGCCGACACTAGTTCGTCGCGGCGGTCCTGGAGCCGGGCCAGCGCGGCCCGCCCGGCGAGCGTCTGAGCCGGGCGCGCGCTGCCCGAGGCCACGGCGCTAGGCGAGGTCCGGACTAAGCGGCCGAGCCGCGCGAGGACGTCATCAAGCGCAACGAGCCGGCGTTCGGCATAGGCTAGGTTGATCCAGGCGATCGCTGTCTGCACCTCGACTATGCGGACTTCGACCAGCGTTCCGGCATCGGCCGTCGCGATGTCGGCGTCGGCGCGGCTTCGCTGGGCACGGCGCTTGGCAAGATTGGGGATGTCCTGCGACGCTCCGATGCGAGCCCAGGTGAAGTTGTCGCGCGACGGCTGGAACGCCAGCGGGCCTGATATCGGAAAACTGTCGATACCGAGCGCGAGCTTGGGGTCCGGTAGCTGTCCCGCCGCGATCCGCGCGGATCGTGTAGCGTCCGCGCTGAGTGTCTTCGCCTTCACCGACGGCGCCCCGGCGCGCGCCTTCGCCAGGGCGTCGCCGAAGGTGAGCGGTCCAGCCATCGCAGGCTGGCCGGCGATCGCGGCTGCGAGGCAGCCGAGCGCGCACGCGGCGCGCCATTGGGTTTTTCCCATCGTTTCCAAATCCCGAATCCCGAGTTCATGCGGTGCTCGACCCAGCGCGAGCGCGCAGGGTCGCAGGCGGGCACGCACGCCTTTCAGCGTCAGGCGAAAACGGTCGGGGGTTCGGGTTCGGGTGCTATGACCCGACCGTGCAACGGTGCTACAACGCCGCTCCCTTCGAGCCGTTCGCTGCTGGCGACGACCGGCGGCGCCATCGGCCCGTGCACGAACAGGAGCGGAGCACCCGATGCCATCATCGCGAGACAACCTGCCATGCCGCACTTGCATGGGGTCGTCTTTTTGGAAGCAGCCGCCATGCAGTCGTCCATCGACGACATGGCCTTGTCCCCCGTCATCGCCGTGCTAACTGTCATCACCGCCGCCGACATCGCCTGCACGGGCTGACCGGCAAGTCCGACGATCACGCCAAAAAGGAGCAGCAAGGATGCAAGTCGCTTCACCCGCTCATCCTGCGAGCGCCTTGCTATTGTGTCAATTAACCCCGCGTACCGGATAACGCCCCCTGCAGGCCTTCCGTCGCAAGACACTGGAACATCGCGTCGATCCGACCCGGCCCCAGCTTTGCGCCGCGATCGAGCCACCAGATCAAGACCGCCATATATGCGCCGACGATGTGCTGCACGACGAATTCTCTGGGGATACCTGCGGAGCATTCGTGGGTGGTCGGACCGAGTTCGCTCGTCAGAATCTCACAGAGAGTTTGACGAATGGTGTCAAGCGCGATGGCGCCTCCCTTGCTGCCCACGAGCGCCCGG
>JBDSKT010000047.1:0-5014 GCA_039916765.1 Sphingomonas sp. | reverse complement strand
CGGTGCTGGTCAACGCAAGCCGCTTTCGCGCGGCGCATACGGCCGATTGGGAACGGCTCGAGCGGCTTGTCGCGCTGATGGAAAAGCGGTCCGTCGCCGCGCTGAGCGACGACGATCTGCTCGTGTTCCCGCTGCTTTACCGCACGACATTGTCCTCGCTGTCGGTGGCGCGCGAGACTTCGCCGGATCGGTCGCTGATTGATTATCTCGAACAGCTGAGCACGCGTGCGTATTTCCAGTTGTACGGCGCGCAGACGTCCGTTTGGCGTCAGCTGCGGCACTTCCTGACACGCGGGTGGCCAATGGCGGTGCAGGCGCTGTGGCGCGAAACACTCGTTTCGCTCATCGTGATGCTCGCGGGGGCCGTGGCGGCTTACTTGCTGATCCATGATAATCCAGCCTGGTTCTACGCAATCATGCCCGATGGCCTTGCGCAGGGCCGCGACCCGTCGGCATCGGCCGCTGCGCTGCGCGCGACGCTCTACGACGCGCACAGGGGCGATTTGCTGGCGACCTTCGCCGCCTATCTGTTCACTCACAACGCGCAGATCGCGATCTTTTCGTTTGCACTGGGCTTCGCATTTGCCGTGCCGACCGTGCTGCTGATCCTCTACAACGGCATGATGCTCGGCGCCTTCATCGCGGTGTTCACGCAGAAGGGGCTGGCATACAATCTTGGCGGATGGCTGATTATCCACGGTTCGACGGAGATGTTCGCGATCATCCTGTCGGGCGCGGCCGGGTTCCGCATTGGAACGGCGATCGCCTTTCCCGGACGTGAAAGCAGATCTGATTCGGCAATGAGGGCCGGGCGGTCCGCCGCCACGGTGATGGGCGGCGCGGTCGTCATGCTGATCGTCGCCGGGTTGCTGGAAGGCGTTGGGCGGCAGACGGTGACCGCCGATGCCGCGCGCTATGCGGTCGGGTTTGCGATGCTGGCTGGATGGCTGGCCTATTTCTATCTGCCGCGGCGGACGTAATGCGCGGGCCGCAGCGTAGCAAAGATCGTCCCAAGGAGCCGGCGTCGCTCCGGCGCAGCTTCGTGACGCCCGAGGGGGTCGATTTGCGGTTGGAGCTGGGCGCCGCCTCGGCGCGCGCAACGGCATTCCTGATCGACGCGGCGACAATCGTCGGCATTCTCCTCGTAACGACGATCATCTTCGCGTTCGCCCTTTCGGGTGACCGATCAGGAGTGTTCGCGATCGTGTGGATGATCGGCTATTTTATCCTACGCAATGGCTGGTTCACTCTGTTCGAGCTGGGTGGTCGGGGCGCTACGCCGGCGAAGCGGATCATGCGGCTGCGCGTCGTCGCGCGCGACGGCGCACGGCTGACCGGCGGCGCGGTGTTGGTGCGCAACGCGATGCGGGAGATTGAGGTATTCTTGCCGCTGTCCTTCCTGCTGCAGCAAGCGGTCCGGGGAACGGCTGATACCTTCTTGACCGTCTTTGCGTTAGCATGGAGCGGCATCTTCCTGTTCTTCCCGCTGTTCAACCGCGACCGGCTGCGCGTCGGCGATATGTTGGCGGGGACATGGGTGGTGCAAACCGCCAAGGTCGATCTTGGCTACGATTTGGCGGCCTCGACCGAACGCCCGCGCCGCGCTTTCTCCGATGCGGCGCTCGATCTCTACGGGGTGTACGAGTTGCAGACGCTGGAACATGTGCTGCGCGGGGGGGAGGCGGATACCGTCGCCACGGTGGCCGCTGCCATCCGCAACAAGGCGGGTTTGCCCGACGAGGGATACGACGAAGAATTTCTCGGGGATTATTACGCCGCGCTTTGCGCTCGACTCGAACGTGGGATGATGGTGGGCCGCCGGCGCGAGAACAAGCACGTGGCATCGGTGTAGCAGCGACAATCGACGCTCAGGTTCGCCCGTCCGGCAGGCGTGATCGATTGCCAGTGGATATGGCCGCCGCTCGTATGCCGCAGCACGCGTCTTTTCCGGGCTTGCGCTCGGGGCGTCGCGAGGTTCAATTTTGGTTCGATCTACGGGATATTTCGAATATCCGACACGGCCGCGAGCATGCGAATTGGCGGCATAGCGTTTCCGGGCGCCACCGCGCCGGAACGCGTCCTTCCGCGAGGAGCAGAGCCATGAAGACCGACAATCAGATCCAGACCGACGTCGAGGCGGAACTGAAGTGGGAGCCCAGCGTCAGCCACGCGCATATCGCTGTCGTCGTCGATGACGGCGTCGTGACGCTGAATGGCCACGTCGGCAGCCTCTTGCAGAAGATGGCGGTCGAAAAGGCGGTCCGCCGCGTCGCCGGCGTTCGCGCCATCGCCGAAGAGTTGATCGTGCGTTATCCGAGCGATCGCAAGGTTGCCGATGATCAGATCGCGGCGCGAATCTGCGATTTGTTCACGTGGGATGCCCTGATCCCGGCGGATCGTATCGCGGTGAAGGTCGAACATGGCCGCGTGACCCTGACTGGCGAGGTCGATTGGCACTTCGAACGAGACGCAGCACGCAAGGCCGCGGGTCGTATCTCCGGGGTCACCGCTGTGATCAACCTTATCAACCTCCATGTGGTGCCGACCGCGGCCGATGTGAAGGACCACATCGTCGCCGCGATCAAACGGCACGCCGATATCGATGCCAAGGCGATCACGGTGATAACCGACGGCAGCAAGGTGCGCTTGGGCGGCCTGGTCCATGCCTGGCACGACCGCGATATCGCCGAGCGGGCAGCGTGGGCGGCACCCGGCGTCACCATGATCGAGGACAACATCGTCGTTGCGTGACGATGCGCGGGCGCCGGGCTCGCCACCCGGCGCCCGCTGTTGGTCCTTCGCAGGAGGATACCCTTGTCATCGACAAAATACCTCTCGCCCATCGCCATGTCCGCGTTCGCCGGCATCGTGCTCGTCTGTGCGATCTATCTCATGCTCCGGAGCATACCGAACGACGTGTGGCCGATCTTCGTCGATGCGATGCAACCCCGCCCATAAGCAGTGGCCTGGATGGCCGGAATTCCGCCGTCGGCGCTCTGCGCGGGATGGCGCGTGAAAGGAGAACAGAATGACCAAGACCGTTCTCGCCGTCATCGAGGGCGGAGCGCCGGCCGGCGCATTCGTCGAATCCGTGCTGACGCTTGCCGAGCGTCGCCAGGCGCATGTGATATTCGACGTGTTGACCGCCGCGCCGCTGGCTTCTCCCGCTCTCGCGCCACTGGGCACGCTTTACACCCTGCCGGGCGAGATGCGGCAGCTGGTCGATGATCATGTCGCGTCCGTTCGCGCGCTTATTCCCGCCGATGTTGGCGCGGATGTCATCTGGCACATGGATGACGTCGGCTGGCTACCCGGCGACCTGCGCGCCAATGCGCCGCTTGCCGATCTCATCGTGATGGCACCGCCGGGTGCTTGGAATGTCCGCTGGTTGCGGCGCCGTGTGACGGAAACGCTGCTGCTGGCTTCAGGCACTCCGCTGCTAATGCTGTCTTCGGGTCGGTCGATCCTCTCGGTCGAGCATGCCGTCCTTGGCTGGAAACCCGGCCCCGCCGCCACGCGCGCCCTCCACGATTTGATTGCCCTTGCGGCCCCCGGTGCGCGGATCGATGTAGTCACCGTGAAACACGGGCTGGACGACCAGCCCGAAACCGCGACCGATCCAGTCGCGGCGCTGTTGCTCCGGCACGGCTTCCACGTCGACGGCCATGCGATCGACCGCGGGGAAGCCGCCGAGACCGCGCTGTCCGCGTTCGCGCTGGAACGAGGCGCCGATTTGCTGGTGGTTGGCGGATATGCGCATTCCCGCGCGCGCGAGATCCTCCTCGGCGGCGTCACGCGCGGCTTGATCGAGGACCCCCGGCTGCCCGTTTTGATGGCGCATTGACGCATCGGCTCAGATCAACGACGCGATCATCGCCAACGCGGCGGCGCCCATCACGCCCGCCGTGATCCAACCCGTCAACCGCAGCGCGAACGGCGCGACGAACCGGCCCATTACTTCTGTCCGGGATACGAGCAGGACGAGCACGACCAGCAATGGCACGGCGACGACGCCGTTGATGACGGCGCTCCAGAACAGCGCGCGCATCGGGCTGATCGGAGAATATTGGATGACCAGCGCGGCAAGCACGCTGACGGCGATGATGCCGTAAAATCCGCGCGCATCGCTTGCCGTGCGTTCAAGGCCGGATTTCCAGCCCATCGCTTCGGCGGTCGCATAGGCGGCGGAGCCCGCCAGCACCGGCACCCCGATCAATCCGACCCCCAATATCCCCAGCGCGAATACCACAAACGCAAAGTTCCCGGCGAGCGGCCGCAACGCGCTGGCCGCCTGCGCAGCCGTGTCGATCCTGACGATCCCGGCGGTGTGAAGCGTCACGGCGGTGGCGAGGATGATGAAATATGACGCAGCGTTGGAATACAGCATCCCGGTCCATGTATCCCAGGATATCCGGGTGAGTTCAGCCTGGCTCGCCGCTGGGCGCTGGATCAGGCCCGGGGCGCCTTTCAGATCCTCGACCTCTTCGGAAGCCTGCCAGAAAAAAAGGTACGGACTGATCGTCGTGCCGAATATCCCGACGACCATCGTCGCGGAATCGCCATTGATTGCCAGGCGCGGCCAGGCGGTGTGAGCGATGACCTGCGACCAGGGGACGTGCACCGTGAACAAGACCGCGGCGTACGCCAGCAACGACGTCGTCAGCCATTTCAGGATGAAGACATATCGATGATAGGGAATTAACACCTGCAATAGGAGGGTGCCGAGCACGAACGTGAGCGTCATCACGTGACGATCAATGCCGGTCGCGAGTTCGGCCGTTTCCCCCATGGCCGCCACGTCCGCGGCGATATTTAAGGTGTTGGCCAGCAGGAGCAGTGCGACGGCGAAGAGCAGGACCGCCGGTGGAAACGCAGCCTTGATGTTGGCCGCCAATCCCTTTCCGGTGACCCGCCCGAGGCGAGCGCACATCGCTTGCACGGCGGACATCAAGGGGTAAGCGACCGGCATGGTCCACAGCATGTCGAACCCGTATTGGGCACCGGCCTGCGAATA
>JBDSKT010000046.1:0-3779 GCA_039916765.1 Sphingomonas sp. | reverse complement strand
ACGAAGCGCTGGTCGAATTCATCGCCGAGTTCTCGGTCATCCTTGTGCGCGGCGGCGACGGCGACATCAAGTTCTGGGACAGCGCGCAAAACGTCCACCACGGCGGCATCCTCGCGCAGTCGTCGATACCCGCGAGCGCCGAAGTTGCCGCGCAGATCGCCGAGGCGCGCGCACTCGCCGCGAAAGTCGCCGAGGCGCTCGAATACGTCGGCGTGCTGACGCTGGAGTTCTTCGCCACGGCAAGCGGCCCGGTATTCAACGAAATGGCGCCCCGCGTGCACAATTCCGGACACTGGACGATCGAAGGCGCGACGACATCGCAATTCGAAAACCATGTTCGCGCCATTTGCGGGCTACCGCTCGGCGATACGGGATTGACCGCGTCAGGCGTGGCGATGGAAAACTTGCTCGGCCATGACGCGGACCGTTGGGCCGATATCCTGAACGAACCCGGCGCGCATCTGCACCTTTATGGCAAACAGATGCGCACCGGGCGCAAGATGGGTCACGTCACGCGGCTGAAACGACCGCGCTAGGCGCGATCAGTAATAGTGGCAGCGGCTCTTTGCGGTGATCGTCCGATCAATCGCGCGACCCGCAAACACACCACCGACACCGCCAGCCGCGGCGCCGAGCAGACCGTGGCCGAGCACGGCATGACCAAGCAGTGCACCACCGACGCCGCCTGCGACCATGCCGGTTGTGCCGGGCGAGTGGCGGCAGCTCTTGTGATAGGTATGGCTGTAATAACGGTGGCGCGCTTGAGCGCTGCTTACCGGGACAGCCATCGTGGCCGGAATCATCAGCGACGCCGCACTCAACGCCATGACCAATTTACGCATGCTACTCTCCCTTTTGGAACCGATAGTGACGCAGGTGTAACGTAGATCAAGCCGGAAGGTTGCGCGCCCTATCCCGCGGCGTGCCGAGCGGCGATCCAGGCATCCCCCTGCGCCTGCAAAATCTCGAGCGGCAGACGTCCGCCGGCGAGCATCGCTTCGTGATAATCCTTGATGTCGAATTTCGCCCCGAGCACCTTTTTGGCCTTTTCGCGGATGCCGACAAAGGTCGAGTGGCCGAGCTTGTAACTGCACGCCTGGCCGGGATTGACGCAGTAACGATCGATCTCCCGCGTCGCGAAGCCGGGCGTCTCGCCCTGCGCGGTGACGAACAGATCGATCGCCTTTTCGCGGCTCCAGCGATAGTGATGCAGGCCGGTGTCGATGATGCAGCGGTGCGCGCGGAACAGCTGCTCCTTAAGATAGCCGAGCTGGCCGAGCGGATCGTCGTCGTACATCCCGATCTCGTCGGCGAGCTGCTCGGCATAGAGCGCCCAGCCCTCGCCATAGCCCGAAAAACCGCTCGCCTTGCGGATCAGCGGCAGATCGGTGTTGGATAGCGCAAGCCCGCCCTCGAACTGGTGTCCCGGCAGCCCCTCGTGATAGATCACCGTCGGCAACATGAACTTGGGCCACTCGCCGGAATCCTGGAAGTTGAAATAGACGAGGCCCGGGCGCTTCCCGTCGAGCGACGGCGCCTGCGAAAAGGCCGATGCCGCACCAGCCTCGGTTTCCGGCGGAACGCGGCGCACCTCGAAACTGTAAGGCGGGATCCGCTTGAACACGCGCGGCAGGCGCTCGCGGATCGCGGCGAGGCGCCCATTGCAATAGGCGATTGCGTCGGCCTTGCCGGCATCGGTATTCGCGAAGACCTGACCAGGCAAATCGTGGACCGCCTTCAGCCGGTCTCCGACGCTGCCCGTGGTCATGCCCTGCTTTCGCATGATGCCATCCATCCGCGCGGTTATCGCCGCCGCCTGATCGATGCCGAACTTGTGCACCTCTTCCGGGCTCAGGCGGGTGGTCGTCGCGTTCTTCAGCGACATGCGGTAATAGGCGTCGCCGTCCTTCAATTTCCAGACGCCCGCATCGTGCGTGGCATGGCCGCGCGCCGCCTTGACCGCTGCGAGCTGGCGGGCGAGCGCCGGGCGCACCTGCGCGTCGTACAGCGCCGCCGCTTTCGCGCCATAGCCGTCGCCCAGCCCCTTGGCCACCGCGCGCGTCGCAAGCGATTGGACCAGGCGCGACTGAGATGCGGGAACCTGCAGCTTGCTCAACTGCGTGATCGTCAGGTCGAGCAGGAAATCAGGCGGCAACACCCCGGCCTTGTCGTCGCGAACGAACCGCGTCGTGTTGGCGTCGAGCTGTCCGGCAAAGGCCGAAAGCCGGGCGAGATACGCGTCGGCATCGCCGGTGGTCGCGACCGGATGCTTGGTATCGAGAAAGTCGGGCACCTGCTGATACGCGCCGTTCTGCTGGGTGATGACATACGGCCCGCCGGCATAGTCGAACCGGTCCGCGTCCGCGGCGGCGCGGCGCGAGTACAGCACGACATCGTAATTGAGCCGATCGATCGGCGACAATGCGGCCCGGTTCACGGCTTCGAGCCGCTTGATCTGGCTCGCCGTGAGCGCGCGCTGCCTGGCGCGGCCCGTTTCGCTCACATCGCTCAGTTTGGCGCGCAGATCGGCGTTGACCCCGGTATCGAGCCCGAGCTGCGTCGCGCCTTCCGGACGAAGCTGAAGCCCTTCTGCGAACAGCACGTCGAACAAGGCGGCGAGTTGCGGATCGTGCGTCGCGCCCGCCGCAGCGGAGGCGATGCCGGGCACGGCGAGCATCGCACCGGTTGCGGCGCCAGCCTTGAGCGCGTCGCGGCGATTGAGCATCGGTTTCTCCTGCAATTCTAAAGGGGTTGCGTCGCGGCGACTGTGCGGCGGCGCGGGGCAAAAGAAAAGGCCCGCTCGCGCATTGGCGAGCGGGCCATGATACTTGGCTTGGGCGCGAAAACGACCGACGCCGTCGGAAAGGTTCGCGGGGACCCGCCCACCATGCGCGTTCCCGCAAGCCGGGAGAGGACTCCCGCCCGCGCTAGGCCGCGCGCGACCCCGTCATCGGGAAGCTGCCGAACGCGCCGGCGCCGACGGATCCTGTCAGGGTATCGCCATCGATCGTCGCGGTGCAATCGAGTGTCATCGGCATCGGTACGGTAATCGACATTTTCCACGCGATCGTGTTGCCATCGACCGTGCCGTCCGTGATCTCGGCTGTGCCCATCGCGCCGACCTGCTGGCCGGTCCAGCTATTGCCGTCGGTCTTGACCGTCAGCGTCGCCTTCTGGTCACCCATCGGCGATTTAACGGTCGTTTCGTAAGTGCCATCGACTCCGGACATCCATTCTCTCCTGAAGCTCAGCGCGGATCCGCCACCGAAACCGCTGGGATCACCTCGACGGGGAGACCGATGCTGTCAAGCTGCGGCCGGACCTTCGCTGCGTCGCCGACGACCACCCAGATGAAGCGCTTCGGGTCGAGCGCCGCGCGTGCCGCAGCGTCAAGCTGCGCGCGGGTCAAGGCGCGATATTTTTCGGGCAAACGAGCCTGGTAATCGTCGGGGCGCCTGTAAAGGTCGTTGGCCGCCATCGCGCCGAGCACTGCGGCGGAGCTCTCGTAGCTACCCGATAGTTCGCGGATCGACCCCGCGATGGTGCGGTCGAACTCTTCGGAGGTGATGCCCTTGTCGGTGACGAACGCGGCGACATCGCCGCGGATCGCCGCGATCGATTCCCCCGTTCGATCGGCCTGGACGGGAGCGCTGACAGAATAAAAGACGGCGTGCTGCGCGCGCGAGAACGAGCCGTAGGCACCGTAGGCCCAGTGGCGCGTCTCGCGAAGATCCATGTTGATCCGTGCAAGAAAGCCGCCGCCGAGTGAATCGTTCGCC
>JBDSKT010000045.1:0-3862 GCA_039916765.1 Sphingomonas sp. | reverse complement strand
CCCGTCAGTAACGATCGTCTCGGGCGCTCCGTGATGCTTCAGCGCCTTCTTCATGAAGGCACAAGCCGCGGATTTTTCCCGCTTTTTCGTGACGTAGCTCTCGAGGATTTCGCCTTCGCGATCAACGGCACGCCACAAATACACCATCTCACCATTCAGCTTCACGTACATCTCGTCAAGGCCGGAACCCGCGCATGCGGTTTACTCTTCGACGACGGATCTCTCTGGCGAAAAGCGGACCAAACCGGCTCCACAACAGCCGCACCATCTCATGGCAAAGGGCAAAGCCGCGCTCGAACAGCAAATCCCCGACATTGCGCAAAGACAGTGGGAACCGAACATACAGCATCACAACCTCCCGGATCACCTCAGGCGTCGAATGAAAATAGCGCAACGGACTGGATGGTCTTGCTCGGGATCTGCGGCTCGTCCGCGCGAGCTATCATCGGCCGGCCAGCACTGCCACATTGCTTTGACAGCCATTAAGTGAAATCATATGCGGCTCGATTTCAGGTCCGAGCGCCAGATACGTAAAGTACTGTCTGCGTAGTTTCACTATATCTGCCCAAGGTAGATGCCATGTCAGTCAAATACGAGCGTGTTTGCCGCCATAACGCTGGCCAATGTAGCTGCTCAAACGGTGCATCAGCCCCGACGCGCTGCGTGCGCTTTCCGAGCAGCAGGGCAACGGGATTTGGCTCTCGCCGCGCGCGCGGCGGTCGACCTTGTGGCACAACTCCTCCACATCGGCACGGGTCAGCATGTTCTTCTCGCGCATCAGGCAGATCAGGCTCTGCAGGATGATGACGCTCTCCTCACCGGCGTTACCGGGATGATCGGGCGCGAGTGGGATCATCGATGCCATCGGTCGCTCTCCTTATCATTTTGACGACAAGGTACGCCTATTCAGCGATCTGGCAAGCGACGGGCGATCCGCTCAACTCAGCCCGCCGCCCAGTGCTCGATAAAGCTCGACCAGATTGGCGCCGCGCGTGAGCCGGGTTCCGACCAATTGCTGTTGCGCAGCATAGGCTGTGCGTTGGGCATCGAGCGCAGTCAGAAACGAATCGACTCCAGCGCGGTAGCGAGCGTCCGATAAACGTGCCGCAACCTGCGAAGCGTTGGCGCGGGCGATTTGCGCTGCGATCTGCTCGTCGATCGTGCCGCGTTGGGCGAGCGCGTCAGCGACTTCGCGAAAGGCGGTTTGCACGGCTTTGCGATAACTCGCCACCGCCGCTTGCCTGCTGGCGTTGGCATAATCGAGATTGCCCTTGTTGCGGCCGCCGTCGAACAGCGGCAGCGAAACACTGGACCCGGCGCTGTAGGTGAAGCTGCCGCCGCCGAACAAGCCGGTCAGTGCGGTGCTGATTGTCCCTAGCACCCCAGTTAACGAAATCGTCGGGAAGAATGCCGCACGCGCCGCGCCGAGATTGGCGTTTTGCGCGATCAGTTGGTGTTCTGCCCGTAGCACGTCGGGACGGCGCAGCAAGACGGTCGAGGAAAGATCTGTCGGCAACACCTCAATGCCCGCGCGGGCGTCGCCGAGCGCAGCCGGCAACAGCGCGGTCTCGACCGGTTTGCCGACAAGTATATCGAGCGCGTTGCGGTCCTGCGCGATGCGCGTCTGCAACACGGCGATGTCGTTGCGCGCCGCTTGATAATTGGTTTCCGCCTGGCGGGCTTCGAGTTCCGATTTTACCCCGATGCGGAATTGCGCGCTGGTCAGGCGCAGCGTTTCGTCGAATGTCTTGAGCGTTTGCTGCGACAGCCCGAGTTGGTCCTGGTCCGCGGCGATCGTCAGCCACGCAGTGGCGATTTCCGCGATCAGACTGATGCGGGCGCTGCGTTGCGCCTCCTCGGTAGCGAAATACTGTTCGAGCGCCGCCTTGCTGAGGCTGCGTACCCGCCCGAACAGGTCGAGTTCAAATGCCGAGACGCCGACGGTCGCCGAATAGATCGACAGATTGTTCGAACCGCCACCAGTCGTGCCGGTACCGGTCCCAGGAGTACCGGCGGTACCGCCCGCAACGCCGGTCGAACCGGTGGCGCTGTTCGCATAGGTAGCCGACCCGTTGGCGGCAATCGACGGGAGCAGGTCGGCGCGCTGGACGCGGTATTGCGCGCGCGCCTGAAGCACGTTGGCCGCAGCCAGCGCCAAGTCCTGATTGTTGTCGAGCCCGCGCTGGACGACTTGGCGGAGGCGATCGTCGATGAAGAAATCGCGCCACCCGACGCGCGTGATGTCGCGCGCATCGGTAGCCGCGACGGGGTAGATGCCGCCCTGCGGCAAGGCCGGCGGTACTGCCCCTTCGGGACGGACATACTTTGGCGCGAGATTGCAGCCAGCGAGGGTCGTGCTCGCGATGAGCAGCGTCAACAACGGAGAACGGGATGTCACGGGTCAGGCTCCCTGGGCTACGGGGGCCGATGGCGAGGGTGGTGGCGCTGCGTCCGCCGCCGCGTCGCCACCATCCTGCTTGAACAGCCGCAGCACGACGACAAAGAACATCGGCACGAAGAAGATCGCGAGGATCGTCGCCGACAGCATGCCGCCAACCACCGCGCGCCCGATCGCATTCTGCCCGCCCGCGCCCGCGCCCGACGAAATCGCCAGCGGAAACACGCCGAAGATGAACGCGAACGACGTCATCAGGATCGGCCGTAGTCTGAGCTTGGCCGCGGCGATCGCCGCATCGAACGCGTTGAGCCCCTCACGCATCTGCTCCTTGGCGAATTCGACGATCAAAATCGCGTTCTTCGCCGCAACGCCGATCGTTGTGATCAGACCGACCTGCAGATAGATGTCGTTATTGAGGCCGGTTAAAGTCGCCGCAAGGAGCGCGCCGACAATGCCCAGCGGCACCACCAGCATGACCGAGATCGGCACTGACCAGCTTTCGTACAACGCGGCTAGGCACAGGAAAACGATCAGCAGCGACAGGGCAAATAACGCCGGCGCTTGCCCGCCGGACAACCGCTCCTCATAGCTCAAGCCGGTCCATTCCAGCCCGACTTCCGGGGCGACCTTGGCCTGCAACTTTTCCATCGTTTCCATCGCCGCGCCCGACGATACGCCAGGAGCTGGCTGGCCGAGTAATTCCATCGCCGGCTGACCGTTATATCGGGTGAGCTGCATCGGCGCCTGCGCCCAGGACAGCGTCGAGAACGCACTGAATGGTGCCATCGTGCCGGTACTGCCACGCGCGAACAGGTCGCCTAAATTCTCCGGCGACATACGATACGGTTCGTCGGCTTGCATGTAGACGCGCTTGACCCGACCGCGATCGATGAAGTCGTTGATGTACGATCCACCCCAGGCGGACGAGATCGTTGTACTGACGGTCGAGAGATCGAGACCGAGCGCCCGCGCCTTGTCATGATCGATGGCGACCTTGAGCTGCGGCGCGTCCTCGACGGCGTTTGGCCGCACGCCGATCAAGGTCTTGTCCTGCGACGCCGCGCCGAGCATCGCGTTGCGCGCGGCCAACAGCTTGGCATGGCCGACGCCGGTTTGATCGACCAGCTGAAGATCGAACCCGGTCGCATTGCCCAGTTCCTGCACGGCTGGAGGGACAACCGCAAAGATCATCGCGTCCTTGAATTGTGAGAATACCGCCATCGCGCGGCCCGCAATTGCCTGCGCCTTGTTCTCTTTGCCGCCGCGATCTTCCCAGTCCTTTAACGGGATGAAGGCGATGCCGGCGTTCTGACCGTTGCCGGCGAAGCTGAACCCGTTGACGGTGTAGACCCCCTGGATGTTGCCGCCTTCGTTATTGGTGAACTGGTTGCGAATGACATCGAGGCCTTTTTGCGTACGCGCGCTGGTTGCCCCAGCCGGGCCCTGCACCAACGCGATCATGAT
>JBDSKT010000044.1:0-6252 GCA_039916765.1 Sphingomonas sp. | reverse complement strand
CAAGATCTCGGTGGTCGGGGTCGGCATGCGCAGCCATGCCGGTGTCGCGAGCACGATGTTCACGACGCTGGGACAGCGCGGAATCAACATCCAGGCGATTTCCACCTCCGAGATCAAGGTCAGCGTGCTGATTCACGAGGACGAAACAGAACTGGCGGTGCGCGTGCTGCACACGGCCTACGGTCTGGATGCCGAGGGCTGACGGCGGCGCAGCGCGTCATTGCCTTGCGAGGAAATCGCGCGCAGTCTTCGTTGCGCGGCAAGACAGTGGGATCGGGAGGCCGCATGGAGACACTGATGGCCGAGGATGATGCCAAGAAGGATTCGCCCGAGCGCCGCTCCGGCGACCGGCGGGGTGACAATCCGGAAAACTATGCCGGCACGGAACGGCGCAAGGGTCCGCGCAGGACCGAGGATGAGCCGACGAAGACGTAACGGCTTCCGATTGGTTCGGTCATCGGCGGGGAAGCCGATCGTCCGGGTGCCGGTTCTCATCCGCCCCGAATAGCGCTAGGCGGTGCGCCATGAGCACAGTCCCCACCACCGGCGCCGAGCGCCTTGCCCGCCGCATGCAGCGCGGGGTCGATTTCCTCGGGAGCGAGGTCGCGATCCTGTGCGGCGCGATGTCGTGGGTCAGCGAACGGCACCTTGTGTCGGCGATCTCAAATGCCGGCGCTTTCGGGCTGATCGCGTGCGGGGCGATGACGCCCGAGCTGCTCGACAGGGAAATCGCCGCGACCAAGGCACTCACGTCGAGGCCGTTCGGCGTCAATCTCATCACCATGCACCCGCAACTGTTCGACCTGATCGCGGTGTGCGCACGGCACCACGTCACGCATATCGTGCTTGCCGGGGGGCTGCCGCCCAAGGGGTCGCTCGAGGCGATCAAGCAGACGGGTGCCAAGGTCATCTGCTTCGCGCCGGCGCTCAGCCTCGCCAAGAAGCTGATCCGCTCGGGCGTCGATGCGCTGGTCGTCGAGGGGATGGAGGCGGGCGGGCACATCGGCCCGGTCTCGACCTCGGTGCTGGCGCAGGAGATCCTGCCCGAGGTTGCCGAGCAGGTCCCTGTGTTCGTCGCCGGCGGGATCGGGCGCGGCGAGGCGATCGCGGCGTATCTCGACATGGGCGCGGCGGGCGTCCAGCTCGGCACGCGCTTCGCCTGTGCCACGGAGAGCATCGCGCACGCCAATTTCAAGAAGGCGTTCTTCCGCGCCTCGGCGCGCGACGCCGTCGCGAGCGTGCAGATCGACCCGCGCCTGCCGGTCATCCCGGTGCGCGCGCTCAAGAATGCCGGCGGCGAATTGTTCACCGCCAAGCAGCGCGAGGTCGCGCAAGCGCTCGACGAGGGCAAGCTCGAGATGATGGAGGCGCAGCTCCAGATCGAGCATTACTGGGCGGGCGCCTTGCGCCGCGCGGTGATCGACGGCGACGTCGAGCACGGGTCGCTGATGGCCGGCCAGTCGGTGGGCATGGTGACCATGGAAGAGCCGGTCGGCGAGATCATCGCGCAGTTGATAGCGGAGGCGACGCACGCGCTGGAGAAGCGGGCGGCCTGATGGAGACCGAGCGCGCCGGGCTGCCGATCCGCGCCTTCGCCGATCCGGCGGCGTGGGAGGCGTGGCTGGCCGAACAGCCGCGCACGGCGAAGGGCGTGTGGCTCAGGCTCGCCAAGAAATCGGCCGGTACGGCGTCCGTGACCAAGGCCGAGGCGATCGACGGCGCCTTGTGCCACGGTTGGATCGACGGGCAGCTCGATACGTTCGACCAGGATTGGTTCCTGATCCGCTTCACACCGCGCAAGGCCCGCAGCAAATGGTCGCAGAAGAACCGCGAGCGAGCGGAAGAGTTGCTGTCGGCGAAGCGAGTTGCTCCCGCCGGACGTGACCAGATCGAGGCGGCGAAGGCGGACGGGCGCTGGGACGCGGCGTACGCCTCGGCGTCCAAGGCGACCGTGCCCGACGATCTCGCCGCCGCGCTCGACGCCGAACCCAAGGCCCGCGCCTTCTTCGACACCCTAAGCGGCGCCAATCGCTACGCCATCCTCTACCGCGTGCAGGACGCGAAGAAGCCCGAGACGCGCATGGCGCGGATCGCCAAGTTCGTCGCGATGTGCGCGGCCGGGGAAACGCTGCACTGAACCCAGCGTGCGATTCTTATTGAGCGATGATGGTATAGATCGCGTTTGCCACCCTTTGTCACGCCTCGGCAAGGCGATTCGGGTGAGCTCCTCCCCGGGGCATAAAAGGGGCTAAGTTCATGCGAATTATTGGGTTGACGCTGCTTTGCGGCGCGATGCTGGCTGCCGTTCCCGCAAGCGCGCAGGCGGTGGGCGAGAACAATCAGGAAAATTATCAGACACCACCGACGCTGGCCTATCCCGCGCAGCGCGCGGTGCCGGTCGCGACACTGAGCGCCGACGAGACGACATGGCATTTGCGCGCGGCGCTGAACGTCGCCGCGCTGTCGTGCCGCGACGCCGACGAGCGCGAGACCGCGGCGTCGTACAACGCCATGCTCGAGCAGGAGCGCGTGCCGCTCGCCCGTGCCAATGCGGCGATCGAGGCGCAGTACCGCGCGCGCTACGGCCGTGACTGGCAGGCGCATGACGACGGCGACATGACGCGGTTGTACAACTTCTTCGCGGCGCCGGCCGCGCAGGGCGAATTCTGCGCGACCGCCAAGGCGGTGCTGCACGACGCCACGACGGTCGAACCATCGACCTTCGGCGCGTTCGCCGCGGAGGCGCTGCCCGCGCTCGAACGGTCGTTCGGCGCACCGGTCGAGATGGCGTCGCGCGATGCTGACGGTCCACCCGCGCGGGTGGCGATCGCGACCAATGCCCCGGCGGCACTCGCGCCGGGCTACTGAGATCGATCCGGCGCGGGCGTAATCGGCGGTTTTCCGCCGCATCGCCCGCGCCCACATCCCGGGCCCGTCCGGCCAACAGTGGCGCGCGCAGGACGAACGGGGTTTCTTCGCGCGGCCGCCTCGGGTAACAGCGCAGGCCTATGCCGCCGCTGGACGACCAACCGCTCGAAGGGCGCTTCGACGGGCCCGATCATCGTTTCGCGGTGCGGGTCTATTTCGAGGATACCGACCTGTCGGGCGTGGTCTATCACGCCAATTACCTGCGCTACATGGAGCGTGCGCGCTCCGACATGCTGCGTCTCGCCGGCGTCGATCAGCGTGGCGCGATGGAGGCTGGCGAAGGTGCCTACGCCGTCAGCGCGCTCGCCATTCGTTATCTCCGCCCAGCTAGGCTCGACGACGCGCTCGTTATCGTATCGCGCCTGACGACCGTGCGCGCGGCCTCGGTCGATATTCAGCAACGAGTCATGCGCGGCGGTGAGATACTGACCGATGCCTCGGTGACGGCGGCGTTGGTCTCGCCGTCCGGCCGTCCACGCCGCCAGCCGAAGGAATGGATCGAGGCATTCACGCGTCTTGCCGGCGCGGACGCTAAGGGGAACAGGGTTTGACTGACGTGTTCGTGAATACCGATGCCGCGACTCTGTCGCCGATCGCGCTGTTCCTGCAGGCCGATATCGTCGTGAAGATCGTGATGATCGGCCTGTTGCTGGCCAGCGTCTGGACCTGGGGCATCATCATCGGCTTCTGGCTCAAGCTTGGCCGCACCCGGCGCGAGGTCGTCCGGTTCGAGCGCGATTTCCGCAAGGCGGACGATTTCGACGCATTCCACCGCGAGCACGCCGATAGCGCGATGCCCGCCGCCAAGGTGTTCGGCGCGGGCATGGCGGAGTGGCGCCGATCGACGGGAACGGGCAGCATCGACCGCGAAGGCGCGCGCGAGCGGCTGGCGATGGCGATGGGCGCCGCGACGGCGGGCGAGGTCGATACGCTGGCCGACCGGCTCAACATCCTCGCGACAATCGGGTCGGTCGCGCCGTTCGTCGGGCTGTTCGGCACCGTTTGGGGCATCATGCACAGCTTCACGCAGATCGCCGCGCAGCAGAATACCTCGCTGGTGACGGTCGGGCCGGGCATCGCCGAGGCACTGTTCGCCACCGCGATCGGGCTGTTCGCAGCAATCCCCGCGGTGATCGCGTACAACCGCTTCTCGCACCACATCAACCGGCTGGAGGCGCGGTTGAACCGCTTCGCCGACAGCTTCTACGCCACGCTGTCGCGGCGTCTCGACGGGTTGAAATAGCCGTGTCGATGAGCCTTCCCTCGCAGCGTGGACGTGGCCGGCGCGCGCCGATGGCCGACATCAACGTTACCCCGATGGTCGATGTGATGCTGGTGCTGCTGATCATCTTCATGGTGACGGCGCCGCTGCTCACGGCGGGCGTGCCGGTCAACCTGCCCGACAGCAAGGCCAAGCCGCTCGACCAGGACCAGAAGCCGGTCGAGATATCGGTCGAGCGGGGCGGCAAGGTGTTTATCGACAAGAACGAGGTGAGCGACGCGCTGCTGCCCGATGCGCTGGCGCAGGTCGCGGCGAAGCAGCAGGCCGGCGGAGCGGATGGGGGCAAACCGCCGCAGGTGTTCCTGCGCGCCGACCGCAACCTCGATTACGGCAAGGTGATGCGCGTGATGGGCGAGCTGAACCATGCCGGGCTCAACCGGGTCGCGCTGGTGACGATCGGCGAGGGCGAGAAATGATCGCCGAGGCTGGCTGATGGATCGTGCCGACAAGGCCGGCTTGAGCGTCGCGGCGGCGGCGCATGTCCTGCTGTTCGGCGCGCTGTCGCTCGGCTGGCTGATGCGCCCCGCGCCGCTGCCGCCTCCACCGCCGGCGATCGACGTGTCGCTGGTCGACAAGGTCGGGCTCGAGGCCACCGCGCCCCAAGCGGTGACCCCGCCGGCACAGAGCAAGGCGCCCGAGCTCGGTCCGCCCGAGCCGGCGCCCGCGACCCCGCCCAAAGCGGTGGAGCCCGATCCCGCGCCGCCGATGCCGCAGCCCAAGGCAGCGCCCCCGCCCAAGCCGTCTCCCGCGCCGCCGCAGCCGAAAAAGCCGGTCGCGGCCAAGCCCGATGCCGCCAAGGCTCCGCCGAAACGCGAGGCCAGCGCCCCGGCCGCGAAGGATAGCGGCAAGCACGCGCGCGGATCGTCGCTCGGCGACATCATGAAGGGCATCGGCGCGCAACCGACCAAATCCGTCTCCCAAACACCGCAAGCGGCGACGATGAGCGCGCAGGCGCAGATGGATATAGCGTCGAAGATTCTTCAGCAGGTGCAACCCTGCGCCAACCGCCAGGCGCAACCCGGCCCTGGCGCGGAGCGGATCCGCGTCATCATCCATCTCAAGCTGCGCCGCGACGGATCGCTGATCGGCAATCCCGAAGTTATCGGCTATGACGGCACCGACGACGAGAACAGTCGCTACCTCGACCGGGTCAAGGACAATGCGATCGCCACGTTCAAGGGGTGTTCGCCACTGCGCGATCTGCCGCAGGAGCTGTACGACGTGCCGCGCGGCTGGAGCGATTTCAAGATGCGCTACCGCTGGACGGGGTGAGGAGAGCCAGATGACCCAGATGACCACGATCCGCAGGGCCCTGTTCGCCGCCGCGCTGGCCGGCACCGGGGCCGCGCTCGCCCAGACGACACCCGCGCCTGCGCCTCAACAGAATCCGGCACCGCAGCAGAACCCCGCGCCGACGCCCGGCGCGCCCGGCCAGCAGGCGCCCGGCGAACTGATCGTCGACGTCACCGGCGGCACCTCCGCGCCGTTGCAGATCGCGATCCCGCCGATGCCGACCGCAGCCGTGCAGAAGACCGCGGCGGGCGACACCGATATGCTCGGCCGGGAACTGGCGCACATCGTCACCAACGACCTCAAGAATTCCGGCCTCTTCAAGCCCGCAAGCGGCGCCGCGCTCAAGCCGATCACCTTCGACGAGGTCACCGCGCCGGGCTTCGATTACTGGAGCGGCGCGGGCATCCAGGCGCTGGTCCAGGGCTATATCCGCGCCAATGGCGACGGCACGCTGACCGTCGGCTGCTATCTCTACGATACCTTCTCGAAGACGGAGCTGACCCGGCAGGGTTTCGTCGTGCCGCCGTCGGACTGGCGCCGCGCGGGGCACAAATGCGCCGACATGGTTTATGCGCGACTGACCGGCGAAGGTCCGTATTTCGACAGTCGCGTGCTCTATGTTTCGGAGACCGGGCCCAAGGGCAAGCGGATCAAGCGCCTCGCGGTGATGGATCAGGACGGCGCCAACCACCGCTTCCTGACCAACGGTCAGTATATCGTGCTGACGCCGCGCTGGTCGCCCAACCAGC
>JBDSKT010000043.1:0-2799 GCA_039916765.1 Sphingomonas sp. | reverse complement strand
GACCTCGCACTGAGTTATCCGCAGTGGCAGGGATCGGGGCGGAGCACCCACCTGCCGCGCGGTGCCGCGGCGACGGGCGAGGTCTGCGCGCGGTTCGCGCCGCTGGCCGCGGTGCCGCTCAGCGACGCCGACGGAGACGCGCACGGCGTACGGCGCTGCCACGCGATCTTCGATCAGTTCCGCGCCGCGCAGGCGATCCTGGCGGAGCGGCAGCCCGCGCGGCTGCTGACTGCCGGCGGCGACTGCGCGGTCGATATCGCGCCGATCGATTACCTCCACTCACGCTATCCCGACCTTACCGTGGTCTGGATCGACACGCATCTCGATGCCACCACGCCCGCGACTTCGCCCAGTGGCAACTTTCACGGCATGCCGGTCAGCGCGATCATGGGGCATGCGCCGGCGCCGATGCGGGCGTTGTTGCGCACACCGATCGACCCCGCGCGGTTTTTCTATTGCGCGGTGCGCATAGGCGATGACGGCGACGAGGCCTTTCGCGCGGTGCACGGCCTGCGCACGCTTGATCCGGCAGTGCTGCCGACCGGGCCGATCCACATTCACTTCGACCTCGACGTGCTCGATCCCGATGAATTTCCTTTCCTCGCCTATCCCGAGCCGGCGGTATGGCGGTGGCCGAAGCCGTCCCCACGGTGCGACGACTTGCGGCGAGCGGTGACGTCGTCGGATTTACCATCACCGAATTCGCTCCGGCGAGCGACCAGGACGCGGCGACCGGCGCCGCCGTGATCGCCGCGATCTGCGCGGCGGCTGCCGCCTGATATTGACTGGAGAAGACATAATGGCACGCGTCGCATTCATCGGGTTGGGCAATATGGGCGGCGGGATGGCCGCGAACCTTGCCAAGAAGGGGCACGACGTGCGCGCCTTCGATCTCTCCGCCGACGCGCTTGATGGCGCCAAGGCGGCCGGGTGCCTGCCCGCCGACAGCGCGGCGGCGGCGTGCGATGGCGCGGAGGCGGTGGTGACGATGCTGCCCGCCGGGAGCCACGTCGAGCAGGTCTACACCGGCGAGGTGTTCGGTGCGGTAACCCCCTCGGCGATCCTAATGGACTGCTCGACGATCGACGTCGCGTCCGCCAAGCGTGTCGCCGAAGCGGCACGAGCCAAGGGGCTGACGATGGTCGATGCCCCCGTCTCGGGCGGGATCGCAGCCGCGAATGCCGGCACGTTGACCTTCATGGTCGGCGGCAGCGCCGAAGCGTTCGACCGCGCCGAGCCGTTCCTCGCCGATATGGGCAAGGCGGTGATCCATGCCGGGGACGGCGGCGCGGGGCAGGCTGCGAAGATATGCAACAACATGCTGCTCGGCGCCGAGATGGTCGCGACGTGCGAAGCTTTCGTGCTCGCGCAGAAGCTGGGGCTCGACGCGCAGAAATTCTTCGACATCGCGAGCGTGTCGTCCGGCCAGAGTTGGTCGATGACCAGCTACGCACCACTGCCTGGCGTCGGGCCGGAAACGCCGGCGGATCGTGACTATGCGGGCGGTTTCGCGACCGCGCTGATGCTCAAGGATCTGCGCCTGGCAATGGAGGCGGCGGGAACCGTCGATGCCGACACGCCGATGGGCGCGAAGGCGGCCGAGCTGTACGAGGCATTCGCCGCGGCAGGCAATGGGGCACTCGATTTTTCGGCGATCATCAAGACGTTGTAGTGCGGCATCGCTGTCCTACAGCGGGCGATTCGACTATACCGTCGGCGGCTCTTTGACCTCGCCGGATTCTTGCATGTCGCGTCGCGACGGTAAAAGTTGAACGATGCAGCGTACCTACCGCAACATCCTCAACTTTGGCGTCACGCCCATACCCGGTCGAACCGGTTGCCAAGGCCGGTGAGCAATTCATATTGCGACATGCCGCTTGCCGCCGATGCCGTTGGCAAGGCGTAGTCGATCGCAACCCAGTCGCCCTCGACTAGCTCCGGCGCGGCGGTGACGTCGATCGCGGTCAGATCCATCGAGATTCGGCCGAGCACGAGCAGGCGCTCGCCTCCCACCAGCGCAGCGCCTCGCCCCGAAAAGCCGCACCAATAGCCGTCGGCATAACCGATGTTGAGGATCGCCACTTCGACCGGCGCGGTCGCGGTGAAGGCCGCGTTATAGCCGACGGTCTGCCCGCTATGGACGCGGCGACGCTGAATAATCTGCGCTTCCGGGGTCGCGACTTGTCCGATGCGCCCGGAGAGCTCGCCGCGCGGAATACCGCCATATAAGGCCAGACCGGGGCGCGTTAGATCAAAGGCGTAATCCGGGCCCAGCGCGATGCCGGCGGAATTGGCCAGGCTCATCCTGCGGGCACTGGTTCGCCCCGCCAGCGCGGCCAATGCGATTCGCTGAATGTCGTTCATCGGCGAATCCTCGTCGGCGCAGGCGAGGTGGCTCATCAGCGTCTCGATCGCCAGCCCGTCGAGCAGGCCTTGTGCGATCTCGTCGGGCGAAACGCCGAGGCGGTTCATGCCGGTGTCGACCATTACGTCGCACGCGCCGCCGCCCGAGGTTTTCCACAACGCGACCTGGGCCGGTGTGGATAGGACGGGCCGGGCGATATCTGCCTTGGCGAGCGTGAGATCGCCGGAGCGTATACCGTGCAAGACCGATACCGGTAGATCGAGCGGCTGGAGCGCCTCCGCCTCGGCCCAGGTGGCAACAAAAAAATTGCGGCAACCGGCGCGCGCCAGCCGCGATGCGATATCGACCGCGCCGAGGCCATATCCGTCGGCCTTGACCGCCGCGCCGCAGGCCGCGCGACCGCTTAGTGCGTCAAGTGCCCGCCAGTTGGCGAC